>CAZOTC010000010.1:0-24164 GCA_964582605.1 uncultured Geobacter sp.
CATGCAAGCCTTTTGTGCAACGCCATTCATGTTTTCTGCTGTTTCCGATCAAATTGACAAGAAAGATATTTATATATATAGTTTTCGCAAAACCGGCTATGAATGGGAACGATACATGGAATTTGACAAAAACATGATGTTTAGCAATGAAGCTGAAATTCTGAAGGTTCTTGGTCACCCGATTCGTCTCAAAATAGTAGCAGGACTTTGCACTCAGGAATGTAATGTCAAGCATATCTGGGAGTGCCTCAACCTGCCCCAGGCCACTGTTTCGCAACATCTGGCCCTGCTGAAGAACAAGGGCATCATTGAAGGCAAGCGGGATGGTGTTGAGGTGCACTACAGTGTGATCCATCCGCTGGCAAAAAAGATCATCGCCTCCCTGATGAGCTCAGATCATCGCCTCCCTGCGGCATAGATCACATCATAACTGACCGGCACCCCTGACTCGACGGCAAATCTGTCCCTGTACAGATCTGCCATTGCATGTACGACCTTTCGCCAGCCCAGACCGCCACCTGCCGGCGGTCGTGAGGTTCCGGCCCCGATTTTCTTGATCGCCTGCAACAGATGCGGGACATCCGGATACCAGACCACCTCTCGCTCTGTCCGTACAGTGCAATCTTTGAAGCCTGCAAGCACCAGGGCATGCAGCACCTGATCCTCTCTATAGAACTGGTGCGTCCCGTCCTCAACTGCAGGAAGCTCACGGCCACAGCTGACCAGTGCCTGTTGCCATGACTCCCGCAGCTCAAACAGGGTTTCACCGCCAAATAGAGCGAACAGGAACCGGCCATCCGGTTCCAGGACCCTCTGTACCTCGCCAAAACAACGATCGAGGCAGCCCAGCCATTGAAAGGTGGAGCTCGACAGTACGAGTGAAAATGACTCGGCTGCAAAAGGCAGCTGTTCAGCATCTCCCTGTGTCAGCCTGACGGTTGCCGGAAGCCGCTCTGCAGCCCTGTTCAGCATATTCTGAGCCAGATCCAGCCCGGAGAGAACAGCATCTGAGCTGACCTGACTGATCAGTTCCAGCAGTCGACCGGTGCCACACCCGATATCCAGTACACGTTGTGCCGGCAGGTTCAGATGCCGCACTGCCTGATGCAGCAGGTTCTGCAGCACCCTCTGCTGCACCGGGGTATGACCATCATAGGCATCAGCCCCTTTGTGAAATGACGACTGCACCCGTTGGCGATCAATCGTTACCATGCAGTTCCTCAATAAAACGGCCCAGGTCAGCATTAAACTGCCGGTAACGGCTGAGAAACGGGGCATGCCCGCAACCGGCATAGCAGATTCGGCGACTGGCCGGTATCGTCTGTTCAAGCCAGACAGAGGCCTCCGGCAGGCAGACGCGATCCCGATCTCCATGCAGCAACAGGGTCGGACAATCAACCAGTGCAGCCTCTTCAATCACCTCTTCTTCCATTAACGCCTCTAGGCCCTCTACAGCAGCGGCCTGGCTCGGCATCTCTATCCGGGCCTGCAGGTCCAGAATCTCACGGGCATCATGCAGTTGATCCAACTCATGCGCATCGAACAGCGTACGATAAAAACCTTCCAGAGCACGTGCCAGATTACGGCGGACCTTCAACCGCATCCCTTCCGCCTCTTTCGGAGGTAATCCGTAGGGAAAATGGGGGGCTGCAGAAAAGCGGGGGGTTGCGCCAACCAGCACCAGCCCGTCAATCTGCTCCTTTATCCGGGGATAGGCCTTCAAAAGGACCTGTGCCCCCAGCGACCAGCCAACGGCAACAACGCCCTTCAGTTGCAGACCGGCAACCAGCCTGACAATATCTTCAGCATACCCGGAAAAACCTCCCACAGCGTCTTCAGGCGTTCCCGACTTCCCATGTCCGCGCAGATCAGGGGCCAGAAATCGATGCTGCGCAGCAACGGTCTCCCGCTGCATCCCCCAGATAGCCGACGACATGCACCAGCCGTGGACAAACAGTACCGGTCGCCCGTCACCGGCATCCTGATAGAATATCTGATTAATAAACGGCATCAGAGTACACCCAGTTCTTGCCCTACCGTGACAATAAGAGCTGCTGCCCGGCGAATCTGGTCAGCAGTATGGTCGGCCATAACCGTACAACGCAGACGGCTGGTGCCGACCGGAACCGTAGGTGGCCGGATTCCTTGCACAAACAGACCCTCCTCAAGCAGCCTGTTTGAGAAAAGCAACGTCGCTCCGGCATCGCCAACCAGCAGCGGGATGATCGGTGTCAATTCGTCAGGGACAGTACAGCCCGCCTCCTGCAAAAGATGCCTGAACAGCCGGACATTGTCGGCAAGCTGTCGGCGTAACTGATGTCCCTCTTCCCCCTGCACCAGGTCTATCGCAGCACAGGAAGCCGCCAGCACTGCCGGAGGCAATGAGGTTGAAAAGATCAGGGAGCGGGCGGTGTTTACCAGATACTCACGAATCAGGCCGGAGCAGGCTACATAGGCGCCGTAACTGCCCAGGGCCTTGCCGAAGGTCCCCATCTGCAGGTCAACCCGACCTGCAACGCCGCAAAATTCTACACTTCCCTTGCCCCGATCTCCCAGCACGCCTCCGGCATGGGCATCATCCACCATCAGCAGGGCGCGGTACTGTTCAGCCAGATCAGCAATCCCCTTTAACGGGGCAATATCACCATCCATACTGAAGACGCCGTCCGTCACAATCAGACGTACACCATTGGTCTGATGTTGCTCAAGCAGTCGTGCAAGGGCCTGAAGATCAGCATGGGGATAGCGGATCAGCGTTGCCCCCGAAAGGAGCGCGCCGTCAACGATACTGGCGTGGTTCAAGCGATCGGAGAAAACAATATCGCCCCGCCTGACCAGCGCTGCAATGCAACCGGTATTGGCGGCATAACCGCTGTTGAAGACCAGTGCGGACTCCGTTCCCTTCCAGCCGGCCACTTTCTGCTCCAGTTGATCGTGCAGCGTCTGACTGCCTGACACAAGGCGCGACGCTGCACTGGACGTACCATACCGGCAGGCGGCGTCAGCGGCTGCCTGTGCAAGAGCAGGATGCTCAGCCAGCCCCAGATAGTTGTTGGAACAGAACAGAAGCGCCGGCTTTCCGTCAACCGATACCTCCGGAGAGATCCGGTCAACAGAACGGATCCTGCGGTACAGCCCCGCCGCACGAATCTTTTCGAGTCTCTTTGAAAGGATTGACAAAGCCATCGTTAACCTTTAAACAGACCAACAAGTTGACAGACAGGACAAAAACAAAGGGCACGTTTTCCTGCCCCTTGCAGCCGACATGGAGAACCTACAGATACGTGTCCAGCCCCTGGGCAGATAACTGTTCCACCACGCGGCGCACTTCCTGTGCACGGTCTTTGGGACAGACCAGTACGGCATCAGAAGTGGCGACCACAATCAGGTCATGGACCCCCACGGTTGCCACAACCCCGCCATTACCCGAAACAATGCAGCTGCTACTGTCCACATTAATGTATGCACTGCATTTGACAACCACACTACCCTGCTCATCAAGCCCGGCTATTTCGGGCAGGGCAGACCAACTACCCACGTCACTCCAGCCGATTTCAGCCGGTACCATCTGAACCCGGTCGGATTTTTCCATCACCCCATAGTCGATCGACTGGCCGTTGATCGACTGATATATGGCAGCAATCCGGCCTGTCAGGTCAGACAGCTCCCACACATCACCAAAGCTTATCCGGTTCAGTTCTGCCGTCAGCTCAGGCATATACTTTTCCAGCTCAGACAGGATCACATCAGCACGCCAGACAAACATACCGCTGTTCCAGAAAAAGCTGCCGGCCTCCAGATAGGCAAGGGCGGTGGCACGATCAGGCTTCTCAACAAAACGGGTTACCGGAAAAGGCCCATTCCCCCTCAGGGACATGTCCGCTTCAATATAACCGTAACCGGTTTCCGGGCTGGTAGGCACAATCCCCAGGGTCATCAGCCAGCCGTTTTTAGCACTATGGGCAGCCACCTGCAAGGTTTCCCGCAACCCGGCATCATCCCGGATATAATGGTCAGCCGGCAACACCGCCATTACTCCTTCCGGATCGTGAGCTGCAATGATGGTGGCTGCCAACCCGACTGCAGGGGCAGTATTGCGCCCTACCGGCTCGGCAATCAGATCCACCGGCATTTGTGTACGGTAGCGCGACAACTGCTGCTCAGTTTCTTCTACCTGGAGCTGGTTGGTTACCACAAGAATCCGTTTGGGCTTCAGAGGCAGAATACGCTCCACAGTCCGCTGCAGCATGGTGGGACCATCAGTCACACTGATCAGCTGCTTGGGGCGGGCCGCACGGGAAACCGGCCAGAAACGGGTGCCGGAACCTCCTGCCAGGATCACAACATACATAGCGCCTCCTTACTCCTCAGCCCGCCGGTAGTCATCCTGATAACGGACAATATCATCCTCACCCAGGTACTCGCCGCTCTGCACCTCAATGATAACCAACGGAATCTTGCCGGGGTTCTGCAGGCGGTGCTGCTCGCCGATCGGGATAAAGGTTGATTCATTGATGTTGACCATAAATTCGCGCTCACCGCAGGTCACCAGAGCACTGCCGGAGACCACAATCCAGTGCTCGCTGCGATGATGGTGTTTTTGCAGCGACAGACGCTGTCCCGGCAGCACCTCGATCCGCTTGATCTTGTAGTTGCTGCTCTCCTCCAGCACCGTATAGGTTCCCCAGGGACGCTCTCCCCGTTCCAACGGCATGTTATGGTTCCTTCCGCAGCTTCAGATACTCTTTCAATGCCTGACGCCATGCCTGCGGTGCAAAGCCGGTGTCAGCAACCAGCTTACTGCAATCCAGGGTGGAATACAGCGGCCGCCGGGCGGGCCGATTCAACTGCTCAGTAGTCATCGGCAACACCTGAACCGCAAGACCAGCCTCTTCAAAGATCGCCCCGGCAAAACCGTTCCAAGAGGCATGACCACTGTTGGCGCAGTGATAGGTACCGCAGCAGTCCTTATCAATCAGCGCGATGATCCCCCTGGCAAGATCCATGGTCCAGGTGGGAGAACCGATCTGATCATCCACCACGGTCAACTCGCTTTTTTCCTGTCCCAGCTTCAGCATGGTTTCCACAAAATTTTTGCCGTGCAGACCATAGAGCCACTGGGTCCGCACCAGCAGATTATCAGGGTTGATATCAACATTCAGTTCACCGGCCAGCTTCGATTCGCCGTAGACATTCAGCGGTTTCTGCAGGTCATCCACCTGATAGGGACAGCCCTTGCTGCCGTCAAAGACATAGTCGGTGCTGACCTGTACCAGTTTTGCCCCGATCTCTTTGGTCACCAGGGCCAGAAAGGCGACCCCTTCACCGTTCACCTGCATGGCGGTCTCGGTATTGCTCTCACAGCCGTCCACATCGGTATAAGCCGCACAGTTGACCACAACCCGCGGTTTCAGGGCGGTCAATACCTGCTGCACCGATACCATATCGGTAATATCAATATCAGGCAGATCCACACCCCTGCCCCGCTCACCCAGCAGTCTCATCAGGTCCTGCCCCAGCATCCCGTTTGCTCCCACCACCAGGATCATGCTGCACCTCCGTACTGTTGCCGGTAGTAATCCCGGTAGCTGCCGCTGGTAACCTCTGTCACCCACTGCTGATTGGACAGATACCAATCGATGGTCTCGGCAATGCCGGTCTCAAAGGTATAAGCGGGAGACCAGCCAAGATCCTGTTTAAGTTTAGAGGCATCAATGGCATAGCGCCGGTCATGGCCGGGCCGGTCCTTGACAAAGGTGATCAGCCCCCGGTTCGCACCAGGTTTCCTACTCAGCCTGCTGTCCAGCAGATCGCAGACCAGGTTGACAATGTCGATATTCTGCCACTCGTTATTACCGCCGATATTGTATACCGAGCCGGGCTTGGCCCCCTTCAGTATGCACTCAATAGCAGCAGCATGATCCCCGACATGGAGCCAATCCCGCACGTTCCTGCCGTCGCCGTAGACCGGCAACGGCTTCTCGGCAATGATATTGGCAATCAGTAACGGAATCAGCTTTTCAGGAAAATGATAGGGGCCATAATTGTTGGAACAGCGGGAGATAATGGTCGGCATGCCGAAGGTTTCGTGGTAGGCCCGCACCAGCAGATCTGCTCCGGTCTTGGAGGCAGAGTACGGGGAATTGGGTGCCAACGGTGTTTCTTCGGTAAAGTAACCGGTTTCCCCCAGCGATCCATAGACCTCATCGGTTGAGATCTGGTAGTAGCGAAAATCAGCAACAGAACCGGATTGCCAGTGCTTTCGGCTCTCCTCCAGCAGGATCTGGGTTCCCAGCACATTGGTGCGGACAAAGATCTCCGGCCCGGTAATGGAGCGATCCACATGGGACTCTGCCGCAAAATGCACCACTGCATCAATTTTTTCTTCAATAAGAATGGAGGCTACAAGAACAGCATCACCGATATCACCCTTCACAAAACGATAGTTGGGGCTCTGCTCAACAGCAGTCAGGTTTTTAAGGTTTCCGGCATAGGTAAGGGCATCCAGATTAACGACCCGGCAACCGGGATTCAGCAACATGAAGCGGTTGATAAAATTGGAACCGATAAAACCGGCGCCGCCGGTCACCAGCAGGCAGCCGGGATTAAATGCTGTGTCTGTCATGATTATTCTATCCTTTTAAAAAATGAACGAATTCTATAACACGGAGTGATAACAATGAAAAGCCTTTGAAAAACTATTCCCCTTCGGCAGATAGTCCGAATTTTGACAGCTTATAACGATAGGAGCGAAACGACATCCCCAGAAACTCTGCTGCCCTGGTTTTACTGCCGCCTGATTTTTCCAGGGCTTTGAGCAGATACTGTTTCTCCAGATTTTCCAGGGCAGGTTCAAGGTCGATCCCCTCATCAGGAATATCAACAGCCGCATGCAGATCAAACCGTTTGATCGCCCCCTGCACCTGTGCCGGCAGATTCTCAAGGCTGATCCGCTCACTGTCAAGCACCAGACTCCGTTCAATAACATTCTCCAGCTCCCTGACATTACCGGGAAAGGGATACCCCATCAACGCTTTGAGTGCCTCTGATGTCACCGTACCGCCACTGCCTCCATGCTTCCTGACAAGATGTTCGACAAGTAAGGGAATATCTTCTACCCTCTCCCGCAAAGGCGGCATAACCACCTGTACGACATTTATCCGGTAGTACAGGTCTTCCCTGAAAGTCCCCTCCTTTACCTGTTGCGCAAGATCACGGTTTGATGCCGCAAGAACACGGACATCGACTTTTTTGGTGGATGCCCCGCCTACCCGTCGCACTTCTCGCTCTTGGATTACCCGTAGCAGACGAGTCTGCATCGCCAGGGGAAGCTCACCGATCTCATCAAGAAAAACCGTGCCGCCGTTTGCCTGTTCAAACAGTCCGGGCCGTTCCCCCACCGCGCCGGTAAAGGCCCCTTTAACATGGCCGAACAGCTCACTTTCAATCAGGTTTTCAGGAATAGCACCGCAGTTTACGGCAACAAACGGTTTGGTTTTACGGGGACTCCCTTGATGTATGGCCCGGGCAGCCAGCTCTTTTCCCGTGCCGCTCTCTCCGGAGACAAGTACCGTTGTTTGTGCGTCAGCCACCTTGCGCAACAGATGGAAGACCTCCTGCATCCTGCGAGAAGTCCCTATAATACCTCCATATCCCTTGTCACAGGCATCGGCTTTTTCACGCAGCTGACGGTTCTCCAACCGTAAATCGCGTTTTTCCAGCGCATTACGGACCAGAATCTTAATCTCTTCAACCTTGAACGGTTTGGCAAGATAGTCGTATGCCCCCAGCTTCATCGCCTCTACCGCCTGCTCTGCCGTTGAAAATGCGGTAATCAGCAGAACAGCCGTATCCGGTGTATTTTCCTTGATCCTGGCAAGCAGCTCAATCCCGTTCAGGCCCGGCATCTGGACATCGGATATAACCAGATCAATGTGAGAAGAGGAGAGACGGACAAGTGCAGCATCCGCATCTGAAGCAGTAAGCACTTCATATCCTTCACGTTCCAGCAGGATCGAGATGAACTCCCGCATACTCAATTCATCATCAACAACCAGGATTCTGGTTCTCATCCGGCTCCTCCTCAGCCATCGGCAGCAAAACAGTCACAACGGTGCCTCCGCCGTTCCGTGTCTCAGCCTGGACACAACCACCATGACCTTCGATAATCCGGTAGACGGTTGCCAGGCCAAGACCGGTTCCATTGGTTTTTGTTGTCCAGAACGGTTCAAAAAGATGTTGGCAGGTCTCCTCATCCAACCCGGTTCCTTGATCCAAAACCTTCAGATACAGGGCAGCAGCACCTCCGGCAGCAGCCGAAACAGGCTGGATACCTGCCTGTAGAGACACCTCACCGCCATCAGGCATAGCGTCCGCAGCATTGTGCAGCAGGTTCAGCAGCACCTGTTGCAGCTGATCACGGTCAGCCCAGACCAAGAATTCTTCAGGCACCTGAACCTGCAGAGCAATCTTCTCAAAACGGGAATCCGCATGCAATAGAGATTGCAGGTCCATAAGCATCTGATACAGATTGAAACGCTCCTTACGTGGCGGCACCGGCCTGGCGTAGGCGAGAAAATCGGTAATCAGACCGTTCAACCGCTCGGACTCCCTCAAAACAATCGCAAGCAGACGTTTTTCATGGTCGGAAGGCCGGCCATGCTCCGACAGCAACTGAACCGAGCCACTGATAGCGGCCAGGGGGTTACGGATTTCGTGAGCCATACGTGCGGAAAGCTCGCCCAGTGCCGCCAACCGGTCTGAACGCTTCAGGGCCAGCTCCATCTGCTTGAGGCCGGTCAGGTCCTTGAGGGTGACAATCAGGCCGGCCGCTTCACCCAGCAGGTTCCTGAACGGTACCGCGGCATAGCCGATGGTCATCGGATTCCCTGCCGGGGAGCGATAAAAAAATTCCCCTTGTGAGGGGGAGAACAACGCATCCCGGCCACAGAGTTCAAGCGCGGGAAAGACTGAATCAACCGGTCTGCCGTAGGCACAGGCCTGCGTCAGATTGGTCAGCTTCTCGCTATAAGGGTTGAAGACCCTGATCAACCCATCCTGGGTTATGGTCATAAGACCGCTCTCGAGATGTTCAACAATAGTGCTGTGCAGTTGCTTCAGTTCTTCATAGTTGATTTCCGTTACCCTGGCACGCTCGGCAAGATGACTACCCATCAGGGCAGCCACTACAAAGCCGATCAAGTGTAGAAAAAGCATATAAAAGATGACAAGTTCACCACGCAGCCGCGCAGCCTCAGGGTTGAGTCCCATCACGCCTAACATACCGTAATACTGCAGGTCAACCATGGCCCCGTACAGTATTACGCACAACCCGGCAGTATAGAGGGCCTGCTGCCTGCTCAGCAGCATACCTGCATTCATGATGGCAAGCAGGTAGAGAAAGGAATAGGGGCTGGCAATGCCGTCCGTCAACATCAACAGCAGCGTTACCAACAGAACATCCCAGACAATCTGGAGGCGGGTCAGCACCTGGAGCCAGCCCTGGCGCCCCAACAGCGCCAGGGAGACCGCAGAAAACAGGCAGGAAAGAACCATCAGCTTGATGATACCCTTGAACTGGATATCACCGATTGCGTCAACATCACTTAATTTCAGTACTATCGTTGAGATCAGAAAAAGAACGGCAACGACAATCCTGGCGACGATGAACAGCCGTAAACGCCGCTCGATTTTCATCAATTAACCACCAACAGCTCCTGCCAGCTTGAAGATCGGCAGATACATCGCAACAACCAGACCGCCTACCGTAGTACCCAGGAAGACCATCAGCAAAGGTTCCATCATGGAAGTCATGGCCGAGACCGCATCATCAACTTCATCGTCATAGAAGTCCGCAATCTTGGTCAGCATTGCATCCATGGCGCCGGTAGCCTCACCAACCGCAATCATCTGTACCACCATAGGAGGGAAAATGCCGCAGGCCTGCAACGGCTCTGCCATGGTTTTACCTTCTGATATGGCCTGACGTACGCCGTAAATCGCCTCTTCCACAATCTTGTTGCCGGCTGTCTTGGCCACAATCTCAAGTCCATCCATGATCGGTACCCCGGAACTGACCATGGTTCCCAGAGTACGGGTAAACTTGGCCACGGACACCTTGCGGATCAGCGGTCCGGCAATCGGCGCCTTCAGGAACAGGGCATCCATTTTCTTACGACCACCCGGCGTGGCATAGTATTTCTTGATTGCTGTTACAACAGCAAAACAGGCTATTATTATTACGATAATATACTTCAACAAAAAGTTACTCAGGGCAATGACGAACTTGGTAGGACCAGGCAGCTCACCGCCGAAATCGGCAAACATCTTGGCAAAGGTGGGGATAACAAAAACAAGAATGACACCAACGACGATAACGGCAATCGACATGATCGTCGTCGGGTAGACCATGGCCCCCTTGATCTGTTTCTTCAGCTTCATTGCTTTTTCAATGTAGGCGGCCAAACGGTTCAGAATCGTGTCCAGTATACCGCCGATCTCACCGGCTGCCACCAGGTTGACGTACAGCTGGTCGAAGGCCTTGGGATGTTTGGCCAGAGCATCGGCAAAGGTAGAGCCGCTCTCAACGCTTTCCTTTACCTTTAAAAGTATCTCTTTGAAAGCCGGCTTCTCCTGCTGCGAGGAGAGAATATCGAGACACTGGACCAGTGGTAGACCTGAATCAATCATGGTGGCAAACTGACGGGTAAAGATCACCAGGTCCTTGGTCTCTATCTTGCCGCCACCCATACCGGGCAATTTGAACGAGATCTGTTTTGCCTGTTCCTTAACCACAATATTCTGCAAACCGGCCCTTTTCAGCTGGGTCTCCACTGACGCTGCGTCAGCCGCCTCAGTAACCCCTTTCTGAACGGCTCCGGCACGGGTTTTACCTTCCCAGGTAAATTTCGGCATACATGTTCCTCCTTCAAAAACTCACTACGGCTAGCGACGCTGCTGTTGGCGCATTCCCATGGTCGGATTGTTGATCATCTGCCGCAACTCATCAGGATCGGAAGACCTTCCCATGGCATCATCCAAGGTGATCAGCCTCCGTGAAAAGAGAGAATGCAGTGACTGGTTCATGGTCTGCATGCCGAATTTTTCCTGTCCGACCTGCATCTGCGAGTAGATCTGATGGACCTTGTCTTCACGGATTAGGTTGCGAATGGCTGGATTCGGTACCATGATCTCCAGCGACATGACCCGGCCGCCACCTATTTTGGGAATAAGGGCCTGAGACATAACCCCTTCAAGCACAAAGGAAAGTTGAGCCCGAATCTGAGTCTGCTGGTAAGGAGGAAAGACATCGACAATCCGGTTGATGGTCTGGGCGCAAGAGTTGGTATGCAGCGTAGCAAGACAGAGGTGTCCGGTTTCAGACAGGGTCAGGGCCGCTTCTATGGTTTCCAGATCACGTAATTCCCCCACCAGAACAACATCCGGATCCTGACGCAGCACATATTTAAGAGCATTTTTAAAGCCTTTGGTATCAGCCCCCACCTCTCGCTGGTTTACCAGACATCCTTTGTGGGGATGCAGATACTCGATCGGATCCTCAATGGTAACGATATGTTCTTTGCGGTTGATATTGATAAAATCAATAATTGAGGCAAGGGTAGTTGACTTGCCCGAGCCGGTGGGACCGGTGACCAGAATCAGTCCCCGCGGCTTCTCCGACAACTCCTTCACTACCGGCGGCAGGCCCAACTCCTCAAAGGTCAGCACCTTGTAAGGGATCACCCGGAACACGCCGGCCACTGCACCGCGCTGGACAAAGATATTCCCCCGGAAACGGGAGAGTCCCTTGACACCAAAGGAGAGATCAAGCTCGTTTTCCTCTTCAAATTTGTGTTTCTGGGTGTCCGTCAACACCGAATAGCAGAGCTGTTTGGTATCAACAGCGTTCAACGGCGGTATGTCAAGCTGCCTCAGCTTGCCGTCCACCCGGATTTGAGGAGCGGTATTGGTGGTAATGTGAAGGTCGGACCCGCCGGATTCAACCAGGGTCTTTAACAGTTCATGCAGGTTGGCCATATCAGCACTCCTTAATCGTCAGAGACAGTCACACGCAAGACTTCTTCAAGAGAGGTAACCCCCTCTTTTACCTTGGTTAGTCCAGATTGGCGCATGGTTTTGATCCCGAGCCGCATGGACTCACGCTTGATTTCTGCAGTATTGGCTCCGTTCAGAATCAGTTCCCGGATCGGCTCCAGCATCGGCATAACCTGGTAAAAACCGACCCGACCCTTATAGCCGGTATTGTTGCAGACAGGGCATCCGCGTCCCTTATAGCAGACATATTCCCCGGCTTCATCAGCCGGCACACCGGCAGCAACCAGGGCCTGAACCGGTATATCCTCTTTTTCCTTGCACTCGCCGCAAACCCGACGTGCCAGACGCTGGGCCGTAATCAGGTTAACGGCTGAAGCCACCAGAAACGGCTCAATCCCCATGTTCAGCAGCCGGTTGATGGTGGCCGGGGCATCGTTGGTGTGCAGGGTGGAAAGCACCAGGTGGCCGGTCAGAGCAGCCTTGACCGCAATCTCAGCGGTTTCAAAGTCCCGTATCTCGCCGATCATGATGATATCAGGATCCTGACGCAGAAAAGAGCGCAGGGCAGCGGCAAAATTCAGGCCGATATCCTCATGCATCTGAACCTGGTTGATGCCGGCAAAGTTGAATTCCACCGGGTCTTCTGCGGTTGATATGTTCTCGGTCACCTTGTTCAGCTCGGACAGGGCTGAATAGAGTGAAACCGTCTTGCCCGAGCCGGTCGGTCCGGTCACCAGCACCATCCCGAACGGTTTGTGGATCTCACGCTGAAAATGGGCCAGCGCCTCCGGTTCATAGCCCAGCTTGGTCATGTCCAGCTGCAGGTTGCTCTTGTCCAGAAGACGCATGACTATTTTTTCGCCAAACAGTGTCGGCAGAACCGATACCCGATAGTCCATGTCCTTGCCGCCACCCAGCTTGATCTTGATCCGGCCATCCTGGGGCAGACGTCGCTCGGCAATATCCAGTTCAGCCATAATCTTGATCCGGGAAGTGATGGCATTCTTCAGCTTCATGGGCGGTTTCATCACTTCGTAGAGCACACCGTCAATCCGGTAACGGACCCTGAAGGTCTTTTCGTAAGGCTCAATATGGATATCGCTGGCTTTTTTCTTGATCGCATCCATCAGAATCAGGTTTACCAGCTTGACAACCGGTGCATCTTCGGTAGCCCTCTCCAGGGAAGAGACATCTACCTCTTCCTCGGTGTCCACCAACTCAAGGTCTTCCATATCCAGGTTATCCATCACATCGGCCAGAGAGGCGGACTGATCGTAATACTTGTCTATGGCAGCCTTGATATCGGACTCGGAGGTCACAACCATCTCCACATTGTAGCTGGTCATGAACTTGATATCTTCAATGGCAAACAGGTTGGAGGGATCACTGACCGCAACGATCAGAGTTGATCCGGCCCGGTTGACCGGAATCAGGTTGTATTTTTGCACAACCTCGGCAGGAATAATCTTGATAACAGCAGGGTCGACATCATAGTCGGAGAGGGCGATCGTCGGCACACCATACTGGCGTGAAAGGAACGCAACCAGATCAGGCTCCTTGACCAGGCCGTTTTTAACCAGAATGGTTCCCAGCTTGCTCTGGCCGCCGGACATCTTCTGTTCCTGCAGGGCAGCGGTCAGCTGCTCACTGGTGATTATATTGTTTTTAACCAGAATATCGCCAAGGCGGCTCGTCTGCATGGTACTCCCGTCAAATACAGCAAATCTAAATCATGTCCAAGGCCGGATAGTATCGGGCGATGTCAGGTGCTGTCAAGCCTTTGCAGTCATCGGCACCAAGGATTCAAGAGCTTTTCGCATGACACCGGCAACCGGGGCCTTGTCATGCCAGATCGAAAACGCCAGTTCACCTTGCGCAACCAGCATCCCCAGACCATTCGCAGCCTTCAACCCACGTATCCGTGTCCCCTTCAACAACACGGTTTCCGGTGGATTATAGACCATGTCGTACACTCTAGCATGGCCTGGCAGAAGTGCAAGCGGCAGGCCTTCAATTTCTTCGCCGGCCATCCCCAGTGAGGTTGCATTAATCAACAGATCTGTACGGGGTAATTCGGATAACAGCAGCTGATCAAAGCCGCAGGCCTGCAGCTCCGTAGCTGGAAATTCCAAGGCAAAGGCATGCACAAGCTCGTCAGCCTTAGCTGCAGTCCGGTTTACTATGACAATCGATCGTGTCTGGGCACGACAGAGAGCAGCCAGCGCCCCCCGGGCAGCGCCACCCGCGCCTACCAGAAGCACACGGGCCCCCCTGACCTCACACCCGAGATCAGTGCTCAACGATCTGACCAGCCCGTCGCCGTCAGTGTTATGCCCAATCAGAACGCCTCGCTGGTTGACGACGGTATTGACCGCGCCTGCCTGCACAGCACTGGGCGCAAGCTGATCAAGCAGCGGCATGACCGCAGTCTTGTGGGGGATGGTAACATTAAACCCTTTGACCTGCAGGGCACGAATACCTTCAATAGCAGCAGCAAGCCGGTCGGAAGAAACCGCAAACGGCACATAGACACTGTCAATGCCGGAGGCCTGAAACGCAGCGTTCTGCATGACAGGAGACAGGGAATGTGACACAGGGAAGCCAAGGATGCCGTATACTCCGGTTTTGCCGGTAACTGATACTTCAGCCTTCATCTTTTTCGCTCCTCCACACCTGGAATTGCATAACGTCGCCTCATCTGCTGCAGGGTTTCCTGCCAGTCCGGCATGATCCGACCAGTCAACCGGAGCAGTTCAGCCGCTTCCCCGACATGGCCACGCCGTGCAAAGTCTTCAGCAGACTGCAAAAGGCAATAGGCATGAATCACCAATGCCTTCTGAGAATCCGCATCCGCTTGCCAGCCCTCAGGGACCAGTCGGTGCAGGGCGTACAGGTTCCAGATGTGTGCTTCTTCCAGTAAACCTGCAGATGGCGGCACCGGCCAATAGACGATGCCCTGTTGAAGCGGCTGCCGGCTGTTCCAGTCAAGGGAATAGCGTGTGGAAAAATCCATCATCACCGGTCGTTGGGTATGCAGCTGTTCAACCAGGCGAACGAAGAGCTGCTCAGCAGCAGTTTCAGGAAGTACCTCCCTGAATACTGACGACAGGCGCGGTAATTCTCGCTGATACCAGGGAAACACCAGATGTGGAATATGGGGTAGATCAAGGTCTTCCCTGAACCGCTCCACCCCCTGCAGATACCAGAGCGGAAATGCGCCGCTATCCCCCCAGGTAAAAAGAACCGCATCTTCCGGCAGGGGACGCAGACTGTTCACGGCATAGTCTTGAGCCAGAAAATTCTTGTGCTGATCCTGCGCCGCAAGGTTGGCAGTCAGCTGCGCTAAAGGAAGCAGCATGAACAGCAGTGTCAGCAGCACCGTATGCAGCAGTCCGTACTGTTCCGGCTTCTGTGAAGATGCTGCTCCCCGTGCGACCAGTGCATACATGCCAATACCGATCAAGACCGCAGCAAAGAGGTACAGCGGTGTATAAAACTCCTCGGTCAGAAAGATCGACTCCGGCTGCGGGTTGAAATACCCGGCGATAACCAGCCAGAAACAGAGCAGGCTCATCAGGACACAGGCCAGAAATGCCCGCTGGATCTGCCAGGCCGCCCAGACACCCGCTATCAGGAATAGAAGACCGACCCAGCCGAATTCATGGGGGAGATTAAAGGCAGCCAACTGCTTCAGCAACAGGCCGATATCACGGGTGTGAGGTTCTTCCGGATAGCCTCGCCGCAGCAGATGCCACAGAAAGCGGGATAATGAGTCAGGGTCACCCCAGTTCTGTCGGGTATCAGCTGCCGCCCGCAACGGCAGATACAGCTGTACGGCACCGCCCGCCAGCAGCATGGCACCGGCCAGCACCCACTCACGGACTCTGCGTATCGCCTGGGGCGAACTGATCAGCACAAACACCAGATAGCCCGGCAATACCAGCACAATCGTCTGATGAGCACCGGTTGCCAGCCCGGCAAGAAAGGCTGAGGCATACCACCAGGCCGGCTGTTCGTTGGCGTCAGTCACCGTTTCCCGCCAGTGCAGCAACAACAGCAGCATCACTGCCGTTATACATGCCAGCAGCGGATAGGGCTTGTCATGGTTGCTCTGCAGCCAGAGCCGGGGAGAAACCGCAAAGGTCAAGGCAGCGGAAAGGGCCGCCAGGTGACGGGCAATACCGGAAAACCGGTCATCATCGACAAAGAACTGATCTTTCAGCAGAGTACGAACAAGCAGGAAGACCGCCAGACAGGCTAGAGCAGCCGATACCGCAGTTGCCAGGTTGACCCGAAAGGCGATGCTGCCGAACGGCAGCCAGGTAAACGGCTTGGCATACAGCAGAAACAGGGGATAGCCCGGCGAATGGGCAGACCCCAGGAAATGCACGGCGGTCACAAACTCGCCGCTGTCATAAAAGGTGATGGTTGGTGCCAGACACCAGAGGTATAATCCCAACGGCAGTAGAAAGGCTGCAAGCGACCAGCCGTCCGGATACCGTACAACCGTCTCCTTCACTGCTGCCCCTCTTCAGCAGCTGCCTGTGAACGCAGCCGGCCCAGCGAAACACCTTGCGACCAGACGTGATACAGTCCGGCAAGAATAACCGGAAAAAAGCCGACTCCGTGAATGACCAGTGCCACGCTTACCGCCTGGGTATCCGGCAGCCCAAAGGCAGCCAGGCCGGTGTAACAGGCCAGGTGGTAGGTCCCGATATAACCGGGAGCAGCCGGTACCATCACGGCAAAGACCAGCAATACCATAATAAAAAATGAAGCGGTCAACGGCAACTGAATCCCGAACCCGATCAGGATCAGATAGATCGGCAGGGTAGCACTCAACCAGATCAGAACAGAACTGACGACAACGGCCAGCAGATCAGAACTGCGTCGTGAGATACGTAATCCCCCCAGAAACGAGCCGGCCAGGGGGATCAGTTTTTCAGACAGCCTCGCAGGAAAGGGACGCAACAACGTTGCAAGCAGGCCAAGTGTTGCAACAGGGCGCTTTTTGAGCAACATCAGAAAGACCACAACCACCGTGTAAAAAGCCAACGTGGTGATACCGCCGGCACGCAGCAATGCTGCTGACTGCTCCATCCCCGGAGGCAGTCTGAGTGTCAACAACACCCCGGCAAGCATCAGCATCACGCTGAAACCGTCAAAAAGCCGGTCGATCACCAGTGAGGCAAACACTGCCGGAGTCTTCAGCTGCTCACGCTCTGCCAGCACCCAGGCCCTGATAAACTCACCCAGGCGGGCAGGAAACAGGTTATTGGCCATATAGCCGATAATGACGGCAGGATACAGAGCAGAAAACCTGATCGGCCGTTCCTGGATCAGCAGATAGTGCCAGCGGACTGCACGCAGCCAGTAACTGAGAAACGTAAACACAACTGCTGCGGCCAGGCAGCGCAGGTCAAGACGGTACAGGGCATCCAGCAACGAATGCAGATCAATCTTGCGCAGCAACAGTACCAGCAGCAGCAGACTGACACCGATACCGCCCCATACCAGCAGCCCCGAACGCTTCACTGCTACGGCTCCGCCGGCAACCCGGCGGCAAGAATCTGACGGGCAACGGCAACATCTTCAGCAATCCTGGAGATCAGCGCAGCTGCATCGGGAAAAAGGGCAATATCACGCAACTTGTCTACAAAATGGATCACCAGCTCCTTGCCGTACAGATCACCGTCAAAATCAAACAGAAACACTTCAACAGTATGTGCTCCCCCCCCAAAGGTCGGATTGATACCGACACTGCAGGCCCCCATGAACAGTTCTCCCATCACGGAAACCCAGACAGCATACACTCCGTCACCCGGAATCAGCTCATTACGCGTAACAATATTGGCGGTTGGAAACCCGAGTGACCTCCCGATTTCACGCCCATGGATCACCTGTCCGCAGATCCGGTGACATCTTCCCAGGATCTGCAGCGCATCGGCAACTGCGCCGCATGCCACCAGTTGACGGACTGCACTGCTGCTGAACAACAGCCCGCCCTCTCCCACCGGATCAAGTGCGCTCACCTGAAACCCCAGCTCGTGCCCCAACCTGACCAGAAATGACTCGTTTCCCTGGCGTCCCTTGCCAAAGGCATAATCATGGCCAATCACCAGATGCTGCACCCCTAGGCAAGCACAGAGCACCTCGCGCACGAATCTGTCGGCAGAAACCGCCGCAAATGCAGGAGTAAACGGAATCACCAGCAACAGATCAATGTCACTCTCGGCAATCAGCTCCCGTTTTTGTTCGCCGGTGGTAATCAGGGAGAACCGGCGATCATCCGGACGCAGGACCCGCAGGGGGTGCGGGTCAAAGGTTACCGCAACAGCCGTTGCCGACAGTTCTGCAGCACGAACAGTAACCTGTCGAAATATCTCCTGATGCCCCCGATGGACACCGTCAAAGTTACCAATGGTGACGACCGAACGGTCGGCAAGGGGGCGTGAAAAATCATCTGTGGTAACAGTACGCATAGTCTTTTGTATATGGCACATTTTAACCGGTGAAACAACCCTGATCCCTTGACAAAAAGCAGCGCCGGGTTCAATAATTCATTTCTTGCGTATACACAATCCACCCAAGGGGTTTCCGATGGTTGTTCAAAGTGATTTTCTTGTTATCGGCAGCGGCATTGCCGGTCTTTCCTTCGCCCTTCAGGCCGCAGCCCACGGCACCGTTGCCATTGTTACCAAACGTGAAATTGAAGAATCGGCCACACGCTATGCCCAGGGAGGAATCGCCTCGGTCTTTTCCACGGAAGACTCCTTTGATGCCCACGTTGACGACACACTGGTTGCCGGTGCCGGGATCTGCCACGAAGATGTGGTCAGGATGGTGGTTGAAGAAGGCCCCCAGACGATCCGCAACCTGATTGAATGGGGGGTTAAATTCACCACTACCACCAAAGGAGATGAATACGACCTGACCCGTGAAGGAGGCCACAGTGCCCGCAGGATTCTGCATGCCGAAGATATCACCGGCAGGGAGATTGAGCGGGCGCTGGTTGTTGCAGCCCGGTTGAATCCCAACATCCGGGTGTTTGAACACCATATCGCGATTGACCTGATCACCTGTGCCAAGATCGCCCGCCAGCCGGTCAGCAATAATTGCTGCAAAGGGGCCTACGTATTGGATATTAAGGGTAAGCAGGTACTTACCTTCTCAGCTGGCGCAACCTTGCTTGCAAGCGGCGGAGCCGGCAAGGTTTACCTCTACACCTGCAACCCGGATGTAGCTTCCGGCGACGGGGTTGCCATGGCCTACCGGGCCGGGGCAACCGTTGCCAACATGGAATTCATGCAGTTCCACCCTACCACCCTCTTCCACCCCAATGCAAAATCATTCCTGATTTCTGAAGCGGTACGGGGTGAAGGGGCGATCCTGCGTCGTCGTGACGGAACGGCGTTCATGGAAAAATACCATCACCTGAAGGATCTTGCCCCCCGAGACATTGTGGCCCGGGCGATAGACAATGAAATGAAGACCTATGGTGATGACTGCGTCTACCTGGATATCACCCATGAACCGGCTGATTTTGTCAGGAGCCGTTTCCCCAACATCTACCAGACCTGTATGGAGTACGGTCTGGATATGACCAAAGACTGGCTGCCGGTGGTGCCTGCTGCCCATTACCTCTGTGGCGGCATACAGGTCAACATGGACGGCCAGACCGATATTCCCGGTCTGTATGCCATTGGTGAAACAGCCTTTACCGGTCTGCACGGAGCCAACCGGCTGGCCAGCAACTCCCTGCTGGAGGCTGCCGTCTACGCCGGCAGAGCGGCCCGCCACGCAACAGAATCGGTTCTGCAGCAACAACCGGCTGATCGTGATACGATTCCTGAATGGGATGCCGGCACCGCCACCAACAGTGACGAGATGGTGGTGGTTTCCCAGAACTGGGACGAAATCAGGCGCTTCATGTGGAACTATGTAGGTATTGTCCGCACCACCAAACGTCTGGAGCGGGCCATGCGCCGGATTAAGCTGATCCAGGCTGAAATTGATGAATATTACTGGAACTTTATCGTCACGTCGGATCTGGTGGAACTCCGCAATATCGCCACCATTGCCGAGCTGATCGTTACCTGTGCCCAGTTACGTAAGGAATCCCGCGGCCTGCACTACACGATCGACTACCCGGAACGGGACGACACTAACGGCAAAAAAGACACCGTCATTAAAAAACAGTTCTGAGTGAGGCTTACGTGGATATCAGCGAGATCAGAAAACGGATAGACCTGCTTGACGATGTACTGCTCAGGATCTTCAACGAGCGTGCACGACTGGCCCTTGAGATCGGGCACCACAAGAAACTTGCAGGCCTGGCGGTCTACGACCCGGCCCGTGAAAAACGGATCTTTGCCCGCATGAAAGAAGACAACCCGGGACCGCTGGATGATGGAGCGATTGTGCGCCTCTTTGAGCGGGTCATTGACGAATCCCGCCGGCTGGAACGGATCATGACACAAGCGGAGGAACAAGATATATGCTGATCATCACCAGAAAGAATGCCCCGGAGGAAGCCCTTGATCAGGTCAAGGAGTACCTGGTCAACAACGGGTTTGATTTTCACCAGTCAACCGGAGCCGACCGGACCATAATCGGCGTCATCGGCGACACTCACAACCTGAGTGAATCGGTCTTTGCATCAATGCCCGGCGTCCATCAGGTCGTGCGAATCCGTCCGGAAGAGTGAGCCGGAGTCAATCATGAAGTTCTATCCCGCATACCTTTGTACAGCCCTTCTGCTTTGCTGCTTATTCCTGCCGGCACCGGCCAACGGTCTGGAGATAGAGCCGTTCAAAACGAACAATCGCAGCCCGTTGCTGCAGATATTCGGCCTTCCGGCAGAGACCTCCGCATCCATTCTTTCACCAGGCCGGTGGCAGGTTGGCCTGACCATGGACATTTCCAGCAGCTATACTGCCGGAACTTCCGGCAACGAACAGATCCTGCTGGACGGGGAACTGTATCGCTGGACGCTCGCCGCACGCTACGGGATAAGCGACCGTTTTGAACTGGGGCTGGAACTTCCTTTTGTCCTGCAGGGCGGCGGGTTTCTTGACGGCTTTATTGTTGACTGGCACAAATTCTGGGGCCTTCCCCAAGGAGGCCGGGATACTGCACCTAAAAACAGACTGAACTACAGCTACAGCAAAAACGGCGTCCGGCAACTCTCCATGGACCAGGCCTCAGGCGGTATCGGAGATCTGAGTCTGCTGGCAGGCTACAAACTGTTTGAACACCGGGACTCCGTTGACCATGACACCCTCGCCGTCCGAACCCAGCTTAAACTGCCCACGGGAGAGAGCTCCCGGTTGCTGGGTAGCGGCAGTATCGACCTGGCCCTGTTCCTGACTGGATCTATGAACCGTCAGACCGAATGGGGTACGATAGGTATCTTTGGCTCAGCCGGGGGGATGGTTACCAGTGATGGCGACGTCCTGAAGCATCAGCGTGAAAACCTGGCAGGATTCGGCGCTGCCGGCATCGGCTGGGCACCTGCAGACTGGATCAACTTCAAGGTGCAATGCAACCTCAATACACCGCTTTACGCTTCCAGCTCACTACCCGAGCTGGGACAGGTTGCTGCACTAGTCACCATGGGTGGAACCCTGAAGTTTCCCGGCAATTATCTGCTGGATATCGGGGTTGGAGAAGATATCGCAGTCGGAACAGCACCGGATGTCTCGTTGCATCTGGGACTGAGCAAACGTTTTTAATGAAACAGGTCCGAACCTGCAGGCATTACTTGTGTCAGAACCGGTTTTAGGGTATACCCGTACCTGCCATGCAACGTATTGCACTCCCTTTGAACATACTTTTTGCAGTAGCCATCCTTCTCCTGACAGCAAGGATGCTGTCTGATGTTGCCACGTACAAACTTGGAAGATTTGCAGCTACCGCTCAACCGGCCTCCCGGCAACAGCAGGCCGCCCCTCTGCCTCAACGGAATACAACCCTCCAATCATATGCGGTTATTCTTGAAAAAGGACTATTCGGCCCAGCCACCAGAGGGGTGCTGACTCCCACCGCTGCCCCACTGACAAAGAATACCGTGCAGACCACTGCTGAAAGTGACCTGACCCTGCTCGGGACGGTTACCGGCTCAGCTCGCACCAGCTTTGTACTGATCCGTAAAACCAGCAGTAACGAAGAGCGGGTGTTCCGGCTCGGCGAGCGAGTTTTTGATCTCGGGACACTCAATGAGGTCCATAAGGAAACTGCAGTTGTACGATCAGGAACTCAGACCATCACTCTGCGCACCCCCACAGCCCCTGCAGAGACAGCTAAAGCGGCAGTACCCGGACAGCCTGCACAATCCCCGGCAGCCGGTGTCGTTACAGCAGCACCCGGTGGTAGCGGTATCATTGACCAACGAGCCCTGAATGCAGCTCTGGACAACATCGGCCAGGCCATGACCGACGCCCGTCTGCTCCCCAGCGTCAAAGACGGCAAGGTGGAAGGGTTCAGGGTTTCCGAGGTTAAACCGCAGGGGGTTTTTGCCGCTGTCGGCCTGAAGAATGGTGACGTATTAATGAAAATCAATGAATTCCCTATCGATTCACCTGAAAAGGCGATTCAATCGTTTATGACCCTGAAAGGTCAGAACCGGATCAAGCTGGATCTGCTTCGTGATAACGCCCCTACTTCTCTTGCCTATGATATTCGCTAACCCTGGAGGTTGTGCGTGAACCATGTAAAGCTTTTTATTGCCGCACTCTGCATATCGCTGCTCTGCGCTGCGCCGCTCCAGGCAGCTGCTCAGGGTGTCGTAATGAATTTCACTGATGTTGAAATCGCCACCATGGTCAAGTTTATCAGTGAACTGACCGGCAAAAACTTTGTGCTTGATGATCGGGTAAAAGGAAAGGTATCGATCTTCTCTCCTTCCAAGCTCTCCATTGATGAGGCGTTTGCCCTTTTCAGCTCTGTGCTTGAGCTGAAAGGCTTTACCCTGGTCCAGTCCGGCAAGATCTACAAAATTATGCCGACTGCCGGCGCAAAGCAAGCCGGGATGAAACTGGTTGACAAAGAGCGGGTGCCGCTTGGAGACGCCTTTCTGGCTCGTGTATTCCCGCTTCAACATATCTCTTCCCAGGAAGCCCTGACCTTTATCCAGCCGATCATATCAAAAGAGGGGCATATCGGTTCATTCGGCCCCGGCAATATGCTGTTGGTAGTTGATGCCGCCTCAAACCTGCAGAAAGTGGCCGATATCCTGACCTTGATCGACGCACCGCAGCGCCGTGAAGGCTCTGAACTGGTCTACCTGAAACACGGTTCTGCTGAAGCGGTAACCAAGGTTCTCCAGGACTGGCTGGCTGGCCGCGGGCCGCGTCAGGCTGCAGCCGGCGTACCGCAGGCAACCGTCAGCGGATCGGTTCAGGTACTGGCGGACACCCGTCTGAATGCGATCCTGCTGTTTGGTCCGGAAAAGGACAAAAAAGAGATCCGCTCCCTGATCAGCCAGCTGGATGTCACCCCCCCGGAGGCCAGCAGCAAGATTAACGTCTACTATCTTGAACATACCGATGCCGCCGAAATGGCCAAGGTACTGGACGGTGTGGTCAAAGGGATCACAGCCCAGGCCACTGCCGGTCAACCTGCTGCAGCAGTACAGACCGCCTCCCCTTTTGATTCCGGCAAGGTCACGATTACTCCGGACAAGGCAACAAACTCTCTGGTAATTATGGCCTCGCCCAATGATTATAACAATCTATTGCAGGTCATTAAAAAACTGGATCGCCGCAGCAAGCAGGTCTTCGTACAGGTCCTGATCGCCGAGATATCGCCTGAAAAATCACGCAACTTGGGAGTACAGGCAGCCGCCTTTGCTGCAGGAGCCCTGGGTAAATATATGCAAGGTGGCGGCATCTATGACCCCTTCAACACCTTCGGACAGATCCTTGGCACCTCGTCTACAGGCAGCACCAACTCGATCAGCGCCCTGATTTCCGGAAAGTTGGAGAACTCCAGCAAACCGGTTACCGGTGTGGCGGTACTCCAGGCCCTCGAGACCGAGGGGGTCCTGAATATTCTCTCAACCCCGAACATCCTGACCACCGACAACAAGGAAGCGGAGATCAACGTGGGTG
>CAZOTC010000011.1:0-23929 GCA_964582605.1 uncultured Geobacter sp.
CAACTCGGACTGGCTTACTGTGCGCTGAATTTCACCAGTTTCTCAGTCGTCAGTTGGTCGGCAGTTCAGGCAGCATCGCTCCGGCACCGCCAGCCGGTTATCTCGTAAACGTTAGGCCCATAGAGGTAATCATTATATGCAATTTCTAGATGATGAACAGGTTTGGCTAATTGATGCTCCAGTAGGTTATTCTTTTGAAGTTATTGTGCCAGGAAACAGCAACACACCTTGCCCTTCTAGGTTGGCTCAAGCAGAATTGGTGCTTGCCAACATTGAGGCTATTCAAAAGTCGGCTATTTCGCATATTGAGGCATTCGTTGATTGCGCTAAATTTGCAGAAAACGATAAGTGGACTATGGAGGGAGTTGAATTCGGTCGTTCCTTAAACGAGCCCAATACTCAATTCATCATATTCTTTTCTATCGTGGGTGACATCTATGGCGAATGGTCAGTACTATTTCAGACATCTAATAACAGGCATTATCCAATTTCATTTACTAGGCGCCAAATATAGCCTAACGGCTCAATCAACTCGGACTGGCTTACTGTGTGTTGAATTGCACCAGTATCTCAGTCGTCAGTTGGTCGGTTAGTCAGACAGCGTCGCTCCGGCATCGCCAGCCGGTTATCTCGTAAACGTTAGGGCGCACTCTTTATGCCTGTAAGCGCAACCACCTCTTCTGCCAGCATTATCAATGCAGCGCGTATAGCGTTTGTGTTTCTGCCTTTATCTCTGTTGCGCTTCCAGTATTCGCAAACGTCAGCCATTTCATCCAGTTTTTCAGACACCTCGTCACGCACGACCTCCACGCGCCCTAACGCGCAATCAACTCGGACTTGGGTACTGTCCGCTGAATTTTCCTTAGCCTGATCTGTCATCTTGGTATCTCCGTTTCTACTTGGTACTACCCAAGCCGGTTATCTTCGGTCGTTAGGGATTTAACGTAGTAACAATTATTGACTATCATATTTTTTGTTGGTACATTTAATTCATGCTCATCGAATTTGACTCGACCAAACGCCAGAAAACACTTGAGGAACGCGGCATCGATTTCTGTGATGCTCCAAAAGTTTTTAAAGGCATGCATTTCACCGCAGAAGACGACAGAATTGACTACGGTGAGCCGCGTTTCTTCACTGTCGGCCTCTTACAAGAGCGGGTTGTGGTGGTGGTTTGGACAACCAGAGGCGATGTACGCAGAATTATTTCCATGAGGTACGCAAATGAGCGCGAAATCAGCCGCTACAAAAAACACTTGGGTTGACCCGGACGACGCACCTGAGTTGACGGATGCCTGGTTTGAAAAGGCAGACCTTCATAAAGGCACTAAACTTGTCAGGCGTGGTCGGCCAGCAGGCAGCACAAAGGCGTCAACTACACTCCGGTTTGACGTTGATATTCTGGAGGCATTCAAGTCTACCGGCAAAGGCTGGCAAACCCGTATGAATAATGCCCTCCGTGACTGGCTCAAGAACCACTCGCCGTCAATGCATCCCTAACGGCTCAATCAACTCGGACTGGCTTACTGCGCGTTGAATTTTGGCAGTTTCTCAGTCGGAAGTATGTCGGTTGGTCAGGCAGCACCGCTCCGGCATCGCCGCCGGTTATCTCGTGAACGTTAGGCGCAGGGGAAAGGGTCAATCGAATGCAAAAATGGGTCTATCTTGCTGTAGCAATCATTAGTGAAGTTGCCGCCACCTCTGCACTAAAGTCAGCTGAAGGCTTTTCAAAGCTCTGGCCATCATTAATAGTCGTCACAGGTTATGCCGCTGCATTCTACTTCTTGTCACTGACCTTAAAAACAATTCCGGTCGGTATGGCGTATGCCATTTGGTCAGGAGCTGGAACAGCAATAGTGGCTCTTGTTGCTTGGCTCTTCATGGGTCAGAAACTCGACTTACCCGCTATTATAGGCATTCTACTTATTGTTTCCGGTGTACTGGTGTTAAATCTATTCTCCAAATCAGCAGCGCATTAAACGCCTAACGGCTGATATGGCTGTCATCAGTTAAGCAGAAAATAGCTGACCATCCCTTTATTGCAGGGTGTGTTTTTGCTGTATATCTCCCAGGGCACAGTCAGAGACGGGATCCTGTGGCGACGTTTGATCACTCTGATATTCGCGGGTTGGTTACCGCATGACTTGGCTTCATCGCGGAGCTGCCTCTCTCTCAATTCGGAAGTTCGGTTAATACCTTATTCACATAGCCGTTTCGAGGATTCTCCTGAACGTGATCGCATCCCTGGTGCTGCCTTGGGAAGTTTTGTGGGTATGGTTCTATAGACGCTCCTTTACGCTTCAGTCTCTGCTGCAGGCAGTGGCGAGCGGCTCATCTACAGAGCAGGCGAGCCACTGTCGGCATGTTGTGCCATGGCCCACATGAAGGCTGAAAGTTTTCTGGCTATGGCGGTAACTACCGTGTTTTTGTTCTTGCCGCGGGAAAGTAGCTTCCTGAATCTGCCACACAGTCGCACCTGCGCCTTCCAGGATATCTCTGGGGCAATCCCTCAAGCCTGCTTTTGATGACTCTACTCTCACGGGCCGGATGCAGGTAGGCATGGACTGCTTCTACAAGAGCTCGACGTACATGGAGGGAGCTACACGGCGCAATCGAACCCTTTACTTGTCAGGGAACGATATATCTCATACCCGCAGGGGCCTGCCTCATAGACGAAGCTAAGGGCAGCACCCTGGACACCGCTCTGAATCTTGCGGATGGCCTTGTGCAATGATTCAAGGTCACCTCCAACAGTGTCGTAAAAACGGACTTCTCCGTCACGCCCTGAATCTGCCAGAGCGATATCAATTGACTCTTTGTGGACATCAAGACCGATAAATATTATATGTCTGTTCATGACCTGACTCCTTGGTTATGGCTCTGTGCTTCGTGGCAAACCAAGCATAACCAACGTCTGCAAGGGGCAGGTCAACTTTACTTCTGATGATAGCCATTATGTCTCAATCAACTCGGACTGGCTTACTGTGCGCTGAATTTCAGCAATACGTCAAACATCATCATACCATCACAGAGGAGGCAGCCATGAGCGAACCGATCCTGATTGCCAGAAACAACACCACTGACCTGCACTTACTGCCCAGCATGGCCAACCGCCACGGACTGATCACCGGCGCCACCGGCACCGGCAAGACCGTGACCCTGCAGACCCTGGCCGAGCAGTTCTCAAGCATCGGCGTCCCCTGCTTCATGTCGGATATCAAGGGTGACCTTTCCGGCCTGTCACAGCCTGGCGGCGGCAACCCCAAGGTAGATGAACGGCTCAAGCTGCTGGAAATCAGTGACCATCCATTTCGTGGTTTTCCGGTCACCTTCTGGGACCCGTTCGGTGAACAGGGACACCCGGTACGGGCAACCGTCTCCGATATGGGGCCGCTCCTGCTCTCCCGCATGTTGGATCTGAACGAGACCCAGTCCGGCGTACTGAATCTGGTCTTCAAGGTGGCTGACGACAACGGACTGCTGCTGTTGGACCTGAAAGATCTACGGGCTATGCTGCAGTTTGTAGGTGACAACGCCAAGGTGCTTACCACCGATTACGGCAATGTCTCGGCCGCCAGTGTGGGAGCGATCCAGCGCGGCCTGCTGGCACTGGAGAGTCAGGGAGGCGACCGGATTCTGGGTGAGCCGATGCTGGACATCAACGATCTGATGCAGACGGATCGCGGTCTGGGAGTGGTCAATATCCTGTCGGCCGACAAGCTGATGGGAAGCCCCAAGCTGTATGCCACCCTGCTGTTGTGGCTGTTGTCTGAGCTGTTCGAAAATCTGCCCGAAGCCGGAGATCTGGACAAACCCAAACTGGTCTTTTTCTTTGACGAGGCCCACCTGCTGTTTAACGACGCCCCCCCTGCCCTGGTAGACAAGATCGAGCAGGTGGTACGGCTGATACGATCAAAAGGAGTCGGGGTTTACTTTGTCACCCAGAACCCGGCCGACATTCCGGACAAGGTGCTCTCCCAGCTGGGTAACCGCGTGCAGCACGCCCTGCGGGCCTTCAGTCCCCGCGACCAGAAGGCGGTCAAGGCTGCAGCCGAGACAATGCGGGACAATCCGCAGCTTGACGAGGCATCCGTTATCACCGAACTGGGGGTCGGCGAGACGCTGGTCTCCTGCCTGGACGAGAAGGGGCGCCCAGGCGTGGTGGAGCGAGCCTTTGTCATTCCGCCCCAGGGCCAGATCGGCCCGATCCAGCCACAGGAACGCCAACGCCTGATGCAGCAATCACTGGTTGCAGGGGTCTATGAAAAGACGGTTGATCGTGAGTCGGCCTATGAGCTGCTTAAGGCCCGCGCTGAGCAGGCAGCACAGATCCAGGCTGCCTCCCAACCGGCATCACAAGGTGGCGCCGTTTCGGGTGGCGGACTGGGGGGGATGCTCGGCGACCTGCTGGGAGGTGCCGGCAGCGGCAGCCGTCGGCGTGAAGGGGTGGTGGAAGCTCTGGCCAAGAGTGCTGCCCGTTCTGTAGGCAGCCAGTTGGGCAGGGCCATTATCCGCGGAGTGATGGGATCATTGTTCGGAGGTAAAAAATAGAGGGTTTTCAGCCATACCCGCACATAGCAGCACCCTGATTTTTCATTCAGGGTGTTTCTGCTTCCGTAATCAGGTATTTTTCGCTATAACACCTTCATGAATTTTGAAGCACTGCTCCAGGACTATGGATACTACGCCATTCTGCTCGGGACGTTTCTTGAGGGAGAAACCATCCTGATTTTGGGTGGTGTTGCTGCCCAATTCGGCTCGCTTGACCTTTCTCTGGTCATGCTTTCAGCCTTTGTCGGAAGCTCGGCTGGTGATCAGCTGTATTACTTCATAGGACGCTGGAAAGGAAGGACACTGCTCGATGCCTTTCCTCGCTGGCAGCCCTCAGCTGATAAAGTTATGTACCACATTAAAAAACATCAAAACCTGATTATGCTCTCTTTCAGGTTCTTTTACGGTCTCCGCAACGCCACCCCCTTTGTGCTGGGTATCACCCGTGTTTCCACTCCCCGTTTCATACTGCTCAACCTGATTGGAGCCGCTATCTGGGCAATCAGTTTTGCCTCTTGCGGATATCTGCTGGGAGATGCCCATGAACGGATCATGGGCAAAGGCTACGGCCTTGTCCTGATGGGGATACTTACGCTGATTTTTCTAAGTGTCTGGCTCATTCGACGATGGATGATTGCCCGCCGGGAAAAAACTAAAAAACAGCCTACTGACACCGTCAGTTAAGCCAGAACGCCCCGCTTCGGACAACCAAAGCGGGGCGTTTGAAGTTTTACTCTGTATCACCTGGCCATACTTGCATTGCAGGCAATGCATGTTACATGTATCATCCAGGTGGACAGATGAACAACGATAAGGAACACAGATGGTCATCTGAACAGAATTGATACCTCGTGAACGGAGGTCCCTCCATGAAGAACAGAGTGCGTTGGCTTCAACTCATAGTCACGGCGATACTGCTTGGATTTCTCACAGCATGCAGCGGTAGCCCAACTGGAACTTCTCCAACAAATCTTAGTATGAAGTCAGTCTACCAAGATCTGACCCGGCAGAGGCAGTCAGTCAAGGCAGCCGTCACAACTGCCACAGAGTCACAGCAGATGACAGTGATCAAGCTGTTTCAAGCAATGTTTAATGCCTCACCTGGGGCTGATTTACTTACTCTGTGCAGTGGATGGCTCGCGGGAGGAATGTCAGAGTCCGACCTCGCAAACCTGATCGCCGGGACGGAACTATTCACAAACGACCTATTCTATCCAACCAAGCTCTCAAGTTTCAATTTTTCTTATAAGTTTCTGAACAATCTGGTAGGGAGCACCGTTTCCGAGGCCAACAAATCTGCGCTGTCACTCCAGATGGCAGCATTATTAGACGGAGGATGGAAACGGGGCGATCTGATCTGGCTGCTCGTATCCGCTTTATCAAACATTTCGTCCACTGAACCGACTTGGGGTAATGCAGCCGTACAATTCAATAACAGGCTGAACGTTTCCTACTACTACTCGGTAACCAAAGGGATTCCTTCTACTGATCTTGTAACACTGCAGGCTGTAACAGCCTCAGTTACCAACGACCCTGCCACAGTAACGGCTGCCAAGACCCGCATAGATGCTCAAGCCCCCATGGCTGTTTCCATCAGTATCGGCAGCGATCTTGCCGACACAACAATCAGCCCGCTGTTTGGTGTAAATGCCGGCCCAACACCCCAAGGGGATGCAACCAATCCTGATGTAACAAAACAGTACCAGGCAATTGGTGTGAATATGGTCAGAACCCATGACCTGTACGGCCCCCTTGATATGAGTGTCATGTATCCAGATCGGAGCAAAAGCCCTGCACTAGCGTCTTCATACGATTTTACATCCAGTGATCTGGCGTTTGATGCGATTATACAAGGAGGTTTTGAACCATATTTCAGAGTTGGCGATTCATATAACAATGTGAAACCTCCGGTAAATGCGACAGAACGTGCAAACTGGGCAGCAGCAGCTGTTTACATCGTTGGACGGTATCTTGGGAGGGGAGGCTTCAAGCATGTAGAAGTTGGGAATGAACCTGATTACAGTCAGTTCTGGCCTGCTCCACGCACAATGCAGGAGTTTTATGATCTGTACGTACGGACTGCCAAGGCAATCAAAACAGCCTATCCTTCGCTTAAGGTAGGGGGACCGGGGTTCACCCACAACTGTTTTAAAACCAGTGAAGGCAAAACGCAACTCAGTGCTTTTCTTTCATATGTCAAGGCACAAGGCGCCCCCCTCGATTTCTTCTCATGGCACCAATATTCAAACGATCCCGGAGACTATAAGACTGGCGCGGACTATATCCGTCAGCAGTTGGATGCCAACGGTTTTACTGCTACCGAGAATCATATCACCGAATGGAATAGTGACGATCGGAATGACAACCCTGCAGATGTGCGACTTGGCGGAAAGGGGGCTGCAATCATTACCGGTTCATGGATCACACTTATGCAAAACGGTATGCATCAATCCCTTTTCTTCAGAGGAAACGACACCTCCATGGCGTTGCCGACGTTTTATGGTTTGTTGTATGCAGACGGAACTTACAAACGAAACGCCCATGCCTTTTCACTTTGGAGTAAAGTCAGTGCGTACCCCTACAGGCTTAACAGTTCTGTAACTTCAGGTGCTCTTGATGTTTCGAAAATTCATCTGTTGGCCGGAAGAAACAGTTCCGGGAATAAGGCGCTGCTATTGGCAAATCTACACACTAACACGTTATCTGTCACGCTTAACGGCATGAAATCACCGATCAGGACTCGGATAGTAAGTGATGCAAGCACCGGTATTCAGGAATCCAGCCAGACAGGTTTGGTAGTTACTATTCCGGGTTATAGTGCTGCGCTCATAACAGAAGACGGCCTGTGAATATACAATCACCCGATAATGGAGTACGCTTTGGTAAATACTGACGATGAAATCAAAACCAGAACCACCGTCTATATCCTGATCGCCTTTCTGCTGGCCCTGGATCTTCCGGCTCTGGTCTGGCTTCTGAGTCCCAGTGCGGATGGCGACCGGGAGGCCATCAAGATCGTCTGCGTTGTCTTTGTGGGGGGTCTGGTGAATTTTTTCACCGGGCTGGTAGCCTGGCGGCGTTTCAGAAGGATACGCGAGAACTGGTCAAGAACAGATCGCTACCTACGGATTTTTCTCTTTGTCAGCATCTTGTGGATGGTCGTAACCTTCCTGATCAGTTATATCAAGCAACTGATCATTCCGCTGTAACGTTTCGTTTCGCCTGCATCAGCAGTATGCCCAGCAGCACCATACCGGCAATCGGGCTGATAATGAACTGATACGGTGCAAGCATTGAGGCAAGGGAGTCAAAAAGGACAATTATTCTCTTACCGAAAAGGGCTGACAGCAGTACGAAAACTACGACAAGCAGCGCAAAAAGCGGCGCATAGTGGCAGTAAACGGCAAAATCACGCCCCAGATAGATGCCGGACACGAAAAAGATCAGCAGTACCGGCAACAGCGGCATGGTACCGTTGAACAACAGAAAGCCGACAGCCCAGAACAGGCCGCAGACCGGCAGATGTACCAGCAGCCCGGGAAAGCGGTAGGGGGAAAACCCTTCTCCAGTGGGGAACGGCTTGCGAAAGTAGCCTGTCCATCTACTGATCCCTAACATCATGGAATGTTCTTCTCCGCTCCGGAAAACACAGTGAACGCCTCGCCGGACCTTCCGAACGAGGCGTCCATCTTCACCCTCATTTGCAGCTCTGGAACCGTACCGAGTTGATCATAACGTCACTGGTCTTCTGGTAGGAGCCGCCTCCCTGATAGTCCTCGGATGCAACAAACGAGCGCAGCTGGCACCAGGGTTCACCGGGCAGCTGAAACAGGATATAGCCACCACGGTCACGATATTTGGGAACTCCGAGTTCGTTTTTGTAGATACTGTACTCGTTTCTGACAACAACCGCCTTGAGAACTTTTGCAGACGGATGCCAGCGTTGGATTTTTTTGCGGGCCAGGTCGGTGGAGTAGTGACCGGCTGAACTGTGGGGCGGCATACTGTAACCGGGTGCCAGTTCGTCCACCCGTTTGCGCAGTTCGTCACGCATTTTGGTCATCTTTTCGATCAAAGCCGGGTCAAGCTGACTTGCTCCGGCCGCTGTGAACAGCTTTTCATACTTCCCGAGAAACTCCTTCTGGGCAGCTTCGCTGAAATACAGGTGCTTTTTGTATTCCACGGGTCCCTCCACCGACAGCCAGCCCTCCTTCTTGTCCAGGTTCTTCGGATCGCTGATTCCCAAGCGATGATTCTCCAGATGTTCCACCGAAATCAACATATGGTTCATCACCGCTTTGGGCAACAGTTCCTGTACCTTGCCGGCTGCCTGGCACCAGGCCGCAGCACCGTCGGCACCGTAGATACGGGAGCAGATCCGGTCGTCCAACTGGGCAAACTCCGGATGCTCAGCGCAGGCTTTCTGGGCGGCCAGCGCCGCATTCTTGACCGCCGTGATCCCTTCCACATTCTGGGCCCAGGCGGTCTGGGCATTGGGGTTCTTATAGAGCTGCACCAACGGCCCCATCTGGCTCATTTCCTTGCTCATCCGCACCGTCTTGAAGCTGCGGCACTGCTCCAGCATCTGCTGCTCATTTACTTTGGAGGTCTGCTGACTCCCCTCGGCGGCCTTGCCGAAGGCCACTGCCTTCTGCAGTCGCTCCTTGATCCCCCTGCTGGTCACCTCAGAACTGTTGCGTTCTTGCGGCGTAAGACCGTTATAATAGCCGATCGCCCGGTTCAGGTTGCTTTTGCAGGAACGCAGCCAGCTATGCAGGGCCTGGGGCGACGTACCCGGTTTGATGGCCGAACCGTCCCAATACTGATCGACATCGCAATTAGCCAGGGCTGATTCAATATTGCGAACGGTACGATCGAGTTTTGCGTCAGCCTGTGCCTCAGCACTATAAAAAAGTGCGCACAGTAAACACACTATCCAGATTTTTGCATAAGTCTGTTTCATGGCTGCCTCCTTTTGTCTGTTATCACTCTTGTTAATACTGCAGATTTGTCACTTGTCAAATAGGGACGACCGTCTGTAAAGAAAAGCCCCGCCCGGAGATTCCGGACGGGGCTTTTCAGTTAAAACAGCTTGGTAACTGCCTAACGCTGGCTGCGGCCTCTTTGCTGATAATCAGGCTTTGTCTTGGGAGCAGCCCCCTTGGCAGGGCCCTGACGGCGCTGACCGCCAGCTGCAAAGGGACGCCTCCCTTTACCGGCAGCACCGTTGCCGCCACGACCAGGAACCGGTAGTTTACTGACCGGCTCCAGACCGGGGATGGTATGCATCTGAACAGTCTGGCCGGTATAGCGCTGAATCCGCTGCAGGTAGACCGCATCTGCAGGGGATACAAATGAAATCGCAATCCCGGTTGCGCCGGCCCGCCCGGTGCGACCGATCCGGTGGACGTAATCCTCTGCGGCACGAGGCAGATCGAAGTTGATCACGTGGCTGATACCGTTGATATCAAGGCCGCGGGCAGCCACATCAGTAGCCACCAGAAAACGAACCTTGCCGCGACGCAGATTGGTCAACGTGCGGGTACGGGCTCCCTGGGTCATATCACCGTGCAGTGCAGCAGCAGAGAAGCCCCGGTCGTACAGATCACGGGCAAGGCTGTCAGCATCCCGCTTAGTGGCGGAAAAGATGATTGCCTGGGTGATCTCCGGATCTTCCAGCAGGTGCTGCAGCATCTTGTGTTTGTGCCCCAGGTTATCGGTCAGATGCATCCGCTGTTCAATCTGGGTATGGGTGGTCTTGGGGGTTGCAATGCTGATCCGGGACGGTTCCTTCAGCAATCGGCCTGCCAGACGGGCCATCGGGTCATCCATGGTGGCAGTAAACAGAAGGGTCTGGCGCTTTTTAGGGGTGGCAGCGGCAATCTGGTCAACCGCATCGGTAAAGCCCATATCCAGCATCCGGTCCGCCTCATCCAGCACCAGCAATTCAACCCGCGACAGATCAATCCGGCCCCGCTCGAGGTGGTCGATCAGACGTCCGGGAGTAGCAACAATCAGGTCTACCGGTTGACGCAGCAGGCGAACCTGATCGGGATACGGCATGCCACCGACAATTGAGCCGTAACGCATCCGCAGAAAACGACCGTAACGAGCCACCGAATCAGCCACCTGGGCAGCCAGTTCGCGAGTAGGAGTCAATACCAGCACCCGGGGTCCGGTGCCTGCCGGACCGGGCTTGGCCAGACGCTCAAGGGCCGGAATGATAAAGGCGGCGGTCTTGCCGGTACCGGTCTGAGCCGAAGCAATCAAATCTTTGCCGGTCAGCGCCTGGGGGATGGCCTGGGCCTGGATCGGTGTGGGGGTGGCATAACCGCAAACGGAAATAGCCTTCTGGATTGAAGCATGCAGATTCAGTTCAACAAACGACATAAAATCTCCTGATTCAACATGAGCAAAAACCTGCCGGCATCGCCCTTTCGGTCAGTTGAATCGACTGTACAGAAAAAATTGTGTGGATGGTCGCGTCGGGACAACCGTTGTCCCAGCAGGATCAGCAAAACCACCACGTATGGCCGGCAGTACTCATTCAGATTCCCGTTCAAGAGATAAAATGACTCTTGAAATTGGATGGAATCAGTGTCGCAAACCAAACGCGGTGCTGCAGAATCGGGAAATAAACCGGATGCAGAAGGGGGTCAGGCAGCGATAAACGAGGCGAAAAAAATAACTTGGTAGTATTACGCGAACATTTACTAAAAAACAAGTAAAATAAGTTTAAATGCAATTTATCACAGTATACAAGTATCCAGCGAACTCTTGACAGGAACACATTGTCTGATATTTATACCTACCCATGAGCACAACAAAACTCCTCATAATTGAAGATGAACATCACCTCCGGCGAGGCCTGGCAGACTATTTCTCTGATCTTGGATATACTGTCTTTGAAGCCGAAAACGGGAAAGTGGGACTTGACCTTTTCCGAGAACTCCATCCAGACCTTGTTTTCACTGACTTGCGCATGCCTGTCATGGATGGCTTTGCTGTTATTGAGGGAATAGCTCAGGAGTCACCGGAGACGCCGATAATTGTCATATCCGGCACCGGAATTATAACCGATGCAATCCGGGCCATGAAGCTCGGCGCCCGCGATTATGTGGTGAAGCGTAACGAAAGTCACAAAACCCTTACGACATTTGTCTCAGCCGGTCGCACCGGTCCAGGTGTACAACATCCTGTTATCGTTATTACAAATTAGCAGATAGCCCGAATTGGTCCACCAATCGTCACACCATTATATAGCCGCTCCAAACCACAACCCATCAATATGTATAGCTTTGTTGTCTTGGCATCTCCTGTGCTTGCTAAGAGGCCTGCGGATTTGAAAAAACAGGCAACCACTGCGTTGCCAATAACATGTACCAGTACGTTCGTATGCTTAAACAAAGGAACCTGGATATATCTGCATCACACGAGCACGCTAAAATTCTGGTGGTTGACGATGACCTGCTCAGTCAAAAGATGATAAGCACGATGCCGGCAAAGCTGGGCTACCAGTCGGATGTGGCCGGTAACGGACTGGAGGCGTTGCATCTGCTTTCAGGGCGGCAGTATGACCTGGTTTTAATGAATTGACAGATGCCGGTTATGGATGGCTACACGGCTGCGCGCTGCATCACCAGTAACGGTTCAGGATATTTGAGCCTGAATCGGAAGGTGGTGATCATCGCCCTGACTGCCGACAGCACTGACCATGCCAGGTCCGTGTGCACGGAGGTCGGCATGCATGATTTTGTTACCAAGCCGGTACGGATGCAGCATCTGGAAGAAACCATCAAACGCTGGCTGTGAAAGACCTGAACGCAGGGAGTGCCATGAATCGCAGCACCATTAAAACCCGTTTTGTTTTGTACACAACCCGTTCATTGATCAACACCCCCGAACAGGCCCGGCAGTGGCTTGACACCCGTCACGCCCTGAAAACATTCTTCACCAGCGGCCTGTTCCTGTTTACCCCCCAAGGCAGGCTGATTGTCGAAAGTCCTCAGCTGTCGAACCGCAGAGGACTTGATTTTTCGTTTCGGGAGTACTACCGGCAGACGGTTGCCACCGGTAAACCGTACATCTCCAACTCCTATCCTTCCTCAAAGCATAATCGGCCCTCCATTATGATGACGGTTCCGGTCACCGGGCCGGATAGGCAGCTGATTGCCATCATGGGCGGCGTGATGGAGCTGTCGGGAGCCAACACGTTATTCCAGACCCTGACTGAAACCAGGCTGGGAAAAACCGGGTACCTCTACCTGTTTGCCCAGGACCGATCTGATCCTGATGGATATCCAGATGCCGGTACTGAATGGTACCGAGGCACTGCATGCCATCCGCACCCGTGAACAAGAGACCGGCCTGCAACCTGTGCCGATCATCGCCCTGACCGCCGATGCCCTGAAGGGGACCAGGGAGCGGCTGCTCAATCAGGGATTTTCCGGCTATCTGTCAAAACCGCTCAAACTGCAGGAGTTGCAGGAGGCTTTGGAAATGTCTGGAGGGCTGGCTAGATAGCAGCCGGCAACCGCTACCTGTATTTTGCTCAACGCCTTTTGTTTTTCAAACTCTGTGCTACGCTTGATCATATCCGGACAAAGCGGTTGTCCGTTACCAAACGCATGTACAGCTGTACAGGGAGGTAGCCAGGTGCCGGTGTTACATCTTCAGAGCAAGAATGATGAGCGACATATCCCCTTTACCCCCGGCTCGTCCCTGCTCGATACCCTGAAAAATGCCGGGGTACAAATCCGCGCCGGTTGCGACGGCATCGGGACTTGCGGCCTCTGCCTGGTCCGGATCCTCTCCGGAAGCGCCAACAACCCGACTGCCACCGAGCAACAACGCCTGACAACAGAACAACTGCAGCAGCAGTACAGGCTTGCCTGTCAGGTACGTCCGCAGCAGGATCTCGGCATCCGGATCATCAACAGCCCGCCAGCAACCTGCTGGAGGGATCTGCCGGAGCAGGAGTATCCACCATGCAACCCGTCCGCAGCACCTCCTGCCACTCCAGACACAACACTCAAAGACAGACCGCACCGCCTGGGTGTGGCTGTGGATCTCGGGACCACCCATATCTGCCTCACCCTGTGGGATCTGACAACCGGACAACGCCTGAAGGGGCTCAGCGGACTTAATCCACAGCACCGCTTCGGTTCCGATCTGATGGCACGGCTCGTGGCCGCCTCTGCATCGGGCCAGGCTGCCGCCGAGATCGGTCTGCTGGTGCAAGAGGCGATCGGCGAGGCGCTGCGGTTGATGGCAACCAAAGCCGGATCTGATCTGCAGCAGATCGCCCAGGTTCTGATCGTCGGCAACAGCGCCATGCTTGCACTGTTATCCGGCAGGAACCATCACCTGCTGCTGCAGCCCGCCTATTGGTCTGCCCAGATCGACTGTCTGCCTGCAAAGACCGATGCGTGGCTCGCTGCCTGGGGATTGCAGCCTCGGGCAATGATTGAGCTGGTTCCGCCGCTGGCCGGCTTTGTCGGCTCAGACCTTCTGGCCGGAATCCTGGCCACCCGGCTGAACAGGCAGACAGCCCCTGCCCTGCTGGTCGATTTCGGCACCAACTCGGAGATCGCCCTCTGGGACGGCAGCAGGCTCTGGGTGACCTCTGCCGCAGGCGGCCCGGCCTTTGAAGGGTGTGGTATCAGGTGCGGCATGCCGGCTGAGCCGGGCGCCATCTTCCGGGTTGAGCCGGACAGGACCGGCCGCGGATTTCTGCTGGAGGTGATCGGCGGGGGGGCAGCGCGGGGGCTCTGCGGTTCTGCCCTGGTGGACCTGATTGCATGTCTTCTGAAGGATGGTACACTGAACCATATCGGTGCATTCAGGAATAACATCCCTACAGAAGGGGTTGTCCTTTCCAGGGGTGAGGTGACCGTTGCGGTCACCAAAGGCGATATCGACCTTTTCCAGCGGGCCAAGGCAGCGATTGGAGCAGGCATTGCGGCCCTGCTGGACAGATCCGGGGTTCAGCTGCATGAACTGCAGCGGGCCTTTGTCTGCGGAGCGTTTGGCCGTTTTCTGAACATACGGCATGCCCAGGCGATCGGGCTTCTGCCGGACCTGCCGCCTGAGGCGGTGTCGTTGTGCGGCAACACAGCCCTGGCAGGCTGTGAACAGCTGCTCCTCTCACCGGAGAGTCCTGCCCTGCTGGAGTCATTGCAGGAGAGTACCTGCATGGTAAATATGGCCCAGGAGCCGGAGTTTGAACGGCTGTTTGTTGAAAACCTTTATTTGAGGCCGCTGTGGATGCCATGAAACGGTAACGGGAGGAACGACCATGCTCGAACAGATCATTATCGATTATAACGAAGCGGTCTTCGACACCGACCGGGACCGGGCACTGCAGGTCATCCATGACGCCGTAGCCCGGGGAGTTACGCCCGAGCAGGTGGTCTTCAAGGTTGTGGTTCCTGCCATTGAGCAGATGATCAAATCGATCAGCGAGGATTTTGATGCCAACCTGGCCCAACATTTCATGACCTCCCAGATAGCGGCGGAGGTTGTGGAAGAAATGGTGGCACACTTTGAACATACACCGGATCTGGTTGGTCGCATCGTAATCGGCACTGCAGAAGGAGATCTCCATTCACTGGGCAAGCGGATCGTTACCGGCTGCCTGAAGGCCAGGATGATCGAGGTCTTTGATCTGGGGGTGAATGTGGCGCCGGAACGGTTTGTGGAAGCAGCGCTTGAGCATGACGCGCAGGTGATCGGCATCTCGGCCATGATGGCCCATACCGCACGGGGAGAAAACGGCTGCATCAGGGTGCGGCAGATTCTGAAGGAACAGGGGCTTGAGAACAGGTTCAAGATCATCGTGGGGGGGGCTCCCTACCGTTTTGAACCGGAACTGTACAAGATTGTGGGGGCCGATGCCTGGTGTGAGGACGGCATCACCGCCGGCAGGGTGATTGCCGAACTGATCAGGGAGGTGCAGTCATGATAACCGGTATGGATCGGCTTGTTGCTGCCATCAAGGGTGAACTGTCCGACCGCATTCCGGTCTTCTGCAACCTGATCGACCAGGGGGCACAAGAGCTGGGGATACCACTGCAGGAGTATTATACATCCGGCAAACATGTGGCTGAGGCGCAGCTTACGATGCGGGAAAATTACGGCTACGACAATCTCTGGTCGCTCTTCTATGTCGGCAAGGAGGCGGAGCTGCTCGGCTGCCAAAAGATCCTCTTCTCGAAATCCGGTCCGCCGAACGTGGAGGATTATGTCATCAAGAAATTTGACGACATCGTCCGGCTGCAGGTGCCTGACGAGATCACGGCCCATCCGGCCTTTACCGAGGAACTGACCTGCCTGAAGATCCTCCGGCGGGAAGCGGGTGGCAGGTATCCGATCTGCGCCTACATCTCCTCCTCCATGACCCTACCGGCCATGCTGATGGGGATGGAAAAGTGGTTTGAACTGCTCTTTCTGGGGCCGTTTGATCTGCGGGATGAACTGCTGGCCCGCTGCCACGAATTCTTTGTCAAAGAGGTCAAGGCCTATCGCGACAACGGTGCCGACGTGCTGGTCTATTCCAATCCTTTCGGCTCGACCGACACGGTGTCGATGAAGTTTTTTCTGGAGCATTCCCTACCCTGGATTGAAAAGGATATCGCCGCAGTCGGCACGGCCGGCATGGTCTATTACTGCGGCACCTCCCGCTTCAACCGGGTGATAGACATAGTCCTGGATCGGACCGGGCTGGGGGTCTACTACTTAAGCCCGCTTGATGATGTTGCCGAGGGGAAGCGGATGATTGCCAAGCGTGGACTGACCTGCGGCGTGATCAACGATATCAAGCTGATCGACTGGGACAAAGAGACGATCAGAAACGAGGTAAAGCGGCTGATCGAGGCAGGCAAGCCGGGAGGGAAGTTCCTTTTCGGCACCGGGGTCATGCCGTACAATATTCCTGAAGAAAACATCCGCACCATGCTGGCTGCAGCCTATGAATTCGGCAGTTACTAAGAGACGAGGAGCTGCTCATGCCTGAAGAACGTCTGCTATTGGCCGGTTGCGGCATCCTGAAAAAAGAGATTCACCGGTTGATTGAAAAAAACCGTTGGCCCCTGGATACCGCATTTCTTGATTCAGCACTGCATTGCGATATGAAGAGGCTGGAAAACTGCCTGAAGGCGCTGCTCGCCAAGCACCACGACAGAAGCATGATCATTTTTTACGGCACCTGCCACCCGCTGATGGACAGGATGCTGGCCGAGGCGCACACCTTCAGAACCTCCGGCCAGAACTGTGTGGAGATCCTGCTGGGACACGACCTGTTTGAGCATGAGCTTGCCGACGGCGCCTTTTTCATGCTTGAAGACTGGGCACAACGCTGGGAGGAGATCACGCTCAAGGGGCTTGGCACCACGAATCCTGAGGTAATACAGGCAATCTATCGTGAAGGGGGACGAAACTACCTGCTCTGCCTGCGAACCCCCTGTTCCGGTGACTTCACAGCCGAGGCAACAGCGGCCGGAGAACTGGTCGGCCTGCCGCTGAGCTGGCTGGATGTCTCCCTTGACCACCTGGAAGCAGTACTGCAGACGGCGATAGACCGAAAGCTCGGGGAGTTCAATCATGCCTGAGATGATCAGTATCTCGCGGGAAGAAAAGGAACATCTGGAGGCGCGCGCCACAAAGAGCGCCCTGGACAAGTCCTACCTCCAGCTGATCATCCGACTGATGAACAGGGTCAGCGCTGCATCAGGGCTTGAAAATCTGGTTGGCAACCTTCTGCACGGTGTGGCCGATGTGATCGGCGGCCTGAATATCATCCTCTATTACCGGGTTGACGACACCCTGTACTACACGGATGTCTACGGCAGAAAAGAGCCTCTTGAGAGGATCGCGGACCCTCTGGTGCAGCAGGTCTTCGACACCCGCACCACGTTCGAGCAGGAACAGGCATTCAGTGAAACCAGGATGGCCACCACCCCATTCGACAAGGGCTATACCTGGGTCGTGCCGCTCCTGGTCGGCCCGGAGCTGGTCGGGGTCCTGAAGCTTGAGTGTCTGAACATCGCCATGCGCGAGATGTACCAACATCTGCCTGCCTTTTTCAGTTACACCGCACTGGTACTGAAGAACGAGATACAGAACTATGCCCTGTTAAAGAACTCCTACGAGCAGTTGCAGGCAGCAAACAGGCAGCTCAGTGATGAAATTGTGCAACGAAAGCGGGCTGAAGAGGCGCTCCGCAGGCTTAACGAGGAGTTGGAACAGCGGGTGACAGCACGCACTGCCGAGCTGCACGATGCCAACCGGCTGCTTGAAGAGGAGCTTGGCGAACGGCAGAAGGCCCAGGCGGAGCTGCAAGTGCAGGCCGCCATTCTTAAGGAGGAGGTTGAAGAGCGGAGGCGTGCCGAGGAATCACTTGAGAACACCCGCCAAAAGCTGCATCTCATCCTTGAGTCAGTCAGTGAAGGGATTTGCAGTGTGGACACTGCTGGTGAAATCACGCTGATCAACTCTTTTGGCGCAAAAACACTCGGGTGGGAAAAGAATGAGCTGCCGGGAAAGGATCACCATGCCCTTGTGCATCACAAAAAGAGCAGCGGAGCACCGTACCCGGAAGCAGAATGTCCTGTGCACGCTACATTAAAAGACGGTGAGACCCATAGGATTGGTGACGAGATCTTCTTGAGAAAGGATGGGACAAGTCTCCCTGTCGAGTATGTGAGCACGCCGATCACGGAAAGCGGAGTAATAGTCGGTGCGGTGCTTAACTTCAGGGACATCACCGAGCGTAAGCAGGCCGAGGCCGAGATTCAGCACTTGAAGAACTATCTGGCCAACATCATTGACTCCATGCCGTCTCTGTTGGTGGGGATCGATCCGGATCAGCGGGTAGTGCTCTGGAACCGTCAGGCCGAGGCATTGACCGGCATTGCGGCTGCCGATGCTGTCGGGCAGGGGATCAACCGGGTGCTGCCGGAGTTCTTCCCCTGGATTGAGTCGCTGCGTACCGGCATACCGGAACGACGCCCTGCCGGCATCGAAAAACTGCTGCTGGAGCATAACGGAGTACGCAGTTTCTACGACCTGATGCTGTATCCGCTGGTGGCCAACGGTGTTGAAGGTGCGGTGATCAGGATCGAGGATGTTACCGAGCAGACCAGGGTACAGTCGTTGATGGTGCAGACTGAAAAGATGATGTCGGTGGGCGGGCTGGCCGCCGGTATGGCCCACGAGATCAACAATCCGCTGGGGATCATCATCCAGGCCGCCCACAACATTGAACGCCGCCTTGATCCGGCATTTCCGCCCAATAAGGCAGTGGCAGATCAGACCGGCTGCAGCCTTGAGGCGATGCAGGCCTATTTTGTCCAGCGACAGATCCCTGAGTTTATTGCCGGCATCTGTGAGTCATCCTCCCGGGCAGCCAGGATTATCAGAAACATCCTTGATTTCAGCAGAAACGCCGAAACAACCATGACGATGCTTTCCCTGAGCGAGGTGCTGGAGCAGAGTATTGAACTGGCAGCCAGTGATTATGACCTGAAAAAGCGGTATGACTTCCGCTCCATTGAGATTGTTCGCGAGTATGACCCGCAGCTGCCGCCGGTGAAGGGGATTGTGGTTGAGCTTGAACAGGTCTTTCTGAACCTGCTGAAAAACGCTGCCCAGGCCATGATGGCAAATCCTGCCGGGCGACCACCGCAGATAGTGCTGCGTCTGTACCGGCAGGGTGAGTATGCCGTGGCCGAGGTGGAGGATAACGGGCCAGGTATGACGGAGGAGGTTCGCCGACGGGTGTTTGAGCCGTTTTTTACCACCAAGGAACCGGGAGTCGGCACCGGTCTTGGTCTCTCGGTTTCCTATATGATTGTGACCCAGAACCACAAAGGGTTGCTGGAAACGGTTTCCAGACCCAACAGCGGAGCCTGCTTCAGTGTCAGGCTGCCGCTGCCCAAGGAGGAACAGCATGCCTGAGCGTATACGCACGGTACTGATCATTGATGATGACCCGCAGTTTCTGCTCACTCTGGGGGCCTATCTGGAAGACAGCGGCTACCTGGTCATACGGGCCAACGATGGTCAGGAAGGGGTCGAGCTGTTTGGCCTGCACCGTCCTGATATTGTGGTAACCGACCTGCGGATGCCCCGGCTGGACGGTGTAGGGGTGCTGCGGGCAATCAAGGAGCAGAGCCCGGATACGCCGGTGATCGTCTTTACCGGAACCAGCGGGCACTGTGGTACCGAGCAGTTGCACCAGCAGGGGGCCTGGTGCTGCCTGTTCAAGCCGCTGGAGGATCCCCGGCATCTGGTATTTGCCATTGAGATGGCGCTTGCCGGAGAGACCGCTGACAGCTTTTTCAAGTCACTGTAATCTGCAGGATCCGGCTGACAATGAGGAGTCATGAGTATGCAAGAACAGGTGAAGGTACTGGTTGTTGATGATGAAGAGCTGATCAGGCTGAACTTCAGGTGCTGTCTTGAAGATGCCGGTTATCAGGTGGTAACGGCAGCTGACGGTATTGAAGGACTCTCCCTGTTCAAGTCAGAACAACCTGATGTCGTGCTGACCGACCTGAAGATGCCGAAGATGGACGGGATCGCCTTTATTGAGCAGGCCAGACAGATCAATGCCGATATACCGCTGATTGTCATTTCAGGGGTCGGCACCGTGCACGATGCAGTAGAGGCGCTCCGCCGGGGAGCCTGGGACTACCTGACCAAACCGGTGCAGCATCCCGACGAGTTCGGGCATATTATCATGCGCAATCTGCAGCGGGCGCAACTGAACATTGAGAGCCGGCATCACCATCAACGGCTGGAGGAGATGGTGGCGGAACGGACCCATGAACTGCAGTTTACCCGTTTTTCCGTAGACTGCGCCTCGGACGCCATCTTCTGGATCGGGACGGACGGGGGCATAGTTGATTGCAACCAGGCTGCCTGCAGATCCCTTGGTTACACGCGGGATGAACTGCTGGGGATGGCTATTACCGACATAGATATTCATTTCAAAGCCGAGCGATTTGCAGAACAGTTTGCAGCGATTAAGCAGGCCGGGGCGATCACCTTTGAGTCGGTGCATCAAACCAGGGATGGCAGGCTGATCCCGGTTGAGGTGGCTGCCAATTATGTTGAGTTTGATCACCAGGACTACAATTGCGCCTTTGTCCGCAACATTACCGAGCGCAAGCGCTATGAGGCAGAGCTTGAGCAGGCCCGTATCGCTGCCGAGGCCGCCAACCTGGCCAAGAGCGAGTTTCTGGCAAATATGAGCCACGAGATCCGCACCCCGATGAACGGAGTGCTGGGCATGGCACAACTGCTTCGCATTACCGAGCTGACAACGGAGCAGCAGGAGTACCTGGGTACGCTGGAACAGTCCGGCAAGACCCTGATCGCCCTGATCAGCGACATCCTTGATCTTTCCAAGATAGAGGCCAACAGGATGGAGGTGGAATGCAGCAGTTTTTCATTGCGGCGCGTTATTAAGGAAGTTGTTGAGAACCAGAAGGCGCGGATTGTAGAGAAAGGGCTGGAGCTGGCGCTGGAGCTGCCTGACGATCTGCCGGATATGCTGGCCGGTGATTCCCTGCGGCTGAAGCAGGTATTGCTGAATCTGCTGGGCAATGCAATCAAGTTTACGCAGCAGGGCAGTATTACCATTGTCGGCACCTTGCTTGCGAAACAGGATACCACGGTTGTTATCCGTCTGGAGGTCCGGGATACCGGCATCGGCATACCGGCAGCGGTGCAGTCCCGGCTCTTCACCCCCTTTGTCCAGGCCGACAGTTCGACCACCCGTACCTTTGGCGGTTCAGGACTGGGACTGGTCATCTGCCAACGTCTGACCGAACTGATGGGCGGCAGGATCAGCTTTGAAAGTGAAGAGGGAAAAGGGAGCAGTTTTTTTGTGGAATTGCCGTTTACCAGAGCACGGCAGGAGCTTCTTGAAGAACCGGCAGAGTGCTTTGTGCCGACAGAGGCTGCTGCCTCCAGATCACTGCAGATCCTGATTGCCGAGGATAATGATCTGAATGCACAGACCCTGACAGGCATGCTGACCAAGCTGGGACATCAGCCGTTAGTGGTGGAGAACGGCGAGCAGGCTCTTGACCAATGGCATGAAAGAAGCTGGGACTGCATTCTGATGGATGTGCAGATGCCGGTGCTGGACGGCCGGCTGGCAATGGCGGCAATCCGCCAGCAGGAACGGGTGATGGGGGGACATACCCCGATCATTGCGGTGACTGCCCACGCCATGCCGGGCGACAAAGAGCGCCTGTTGGCTGAAGGATTTGACGGTTATCTGAGTAAACCTCTTAATCTGAAACTGCTGGTGGAAGAGCTGAAAAGAGTGGCTCAGCTGACTTTGGTATAAAGGCTAAAGACATAGTCCGCTGGCGAAGGGGCTAGGCTCACCTAAAAATACGGCTTTCCGTTGGAGGCCGCCAATTTCAGGTCCCAGATTCAGACCGATCAGTTCTACAAAGAATACCATAGATATCCTGAATTCAGATTTCGGCACCGGGTTTTCGTCACTCTCGTATCTACATCAGATGCCGTTACACGAATTGAAGATAGACCGCTCGTTTGTCGAACACCTGCCCCATGATGCAAATGCAGTGGCCATTGTTGACTCTGTTCTCGGCATGGCGCACAACCTTAACTTGTCAGTAGCGGCTGAGGGGGTCGAATCCGAAGGGCATGCCGCATTTCCAAGAGACCGGAAGTGTGAGATTTTGCAGGGGTACTACTTCAGCAGACCACTGGCGGCAGATCATTTCCGGTTGTTTGTTGCAGCAACAATGCTGGAGGGAACGGCTGCCTACAGCTACTGCCAAGGCAATCGGACAGAAACTACGATATCCGCCCCTGCAGCCTCAACAAACCATCAAGAATAGTAACCGGATGGGGTGGACAGCCGGGAATATACAGATCAACCGGCAGCAGTGTATCAAGGCCAAGACTGATCTGTGGTGATCCTGCAAAGGGGCCACCCGCTATGGCGCAGGCACCGCAGGCCACCACTATTTTGGGGGCGGGAATAGCCTCCCAGGTCTTGAGCAGTGCCTCACGCATGTTCTCGCTGACCGGGCCGGTAACCCAGATTCCGTCGGCATGACGGGGAGAGGCAACGAACTGGATCCCGAAACGCCCCAGGTCCCAGCCGATGGTGGTCAGCACGTTGCTGTCCGCCTCGCAGGCATTGCAGCCGCCGGCAGAGACTTCACGAAACTTGAGCGACCGACCGAACAGCCTGTGCAGGTCAGGCGGCAGCTGCCGGGCAAGCCGGTGTTCCGAGCCCGGTTGCATCAGCAGCTCTTCACGCCTTGATACTGCCAGACGGTGATCCTTGCCGAAACTGATAGCTGCCGCAGCAGGGCAATCGGCACAGAACAGACAGCGTCCCATGTCCAGCGACAGCCCGTTTTCACCAAAACCGACCGCCTGCCAGGGACAGGCAGCGGCAGCGGTCCGCAGCTGCTCATCACCCAGCAGATCGGGGTTCAGCTTCGGGTAGCCCCGGAACCGTTCCGGCAGTTGCACCGGACCGTCCGGATAGGCCATGGTCCGGTACCCCTGGATGGTGAGTCGTTCTTTAAGGGCTCGCAGCATAAGTACCTTTCTTAAGCAATTTCAGATCAAGGATGATGGCCAGGCGGCAAGGAGAAGGCAACGCAGGCGTACTGACCAGTACGTTGAGGAGCCGACGACAAAGCCAACGAAGCCGGCGCCTTGATATGGAATTGCTACAGATCAAAACCACAGTACGACAGATTGAAACTCTTGTTACAGAGCGGAAAATCAGAGATCTGCTCATTGCGCAGCGCCATGGCCAATCCCTGCCAGTTGTGGAACGAGGGATCGGTAATCTTGTACCTGCGGAACCGTCCATCTGCATCGGTTATGGCGACATGGCAGATCTCCCCCCGCCATCCTTCGGTCAGGGTAGCCACCAGCTGGTCAGGTGCCGGAGCTGCCGCTTCAACAGCATGGTGACCGGCAGGCAGTTGTCGGAGCTGCTCAACGCAGAAATCAAGGGACTTTCGGCATTCTTCCCAGCGCACCGTGCTGCGGCTGCAGACATCTCCGTGATGGGCGGTGACGATCGGCACCTGTGCCATACGGTAGATACCAAAAGGATAGTCGGAACGGACATCCCGTTTCAGGCCGCAGGCCCGCGCTGCCGGTCCCACCAGCCCCATCTCTGCGGCAGCTTCCTGTGACACAACACCGGTCCCTTCCAGACGGCTCATGACCGATGGCGTGCTCCAGAGCAGACCAATGGCGCTGGTCAGCTCCTTGCGTCCCGTCTCAAGCCTCTTCAACAGTTCATCCCGCATGGTCTGATCAAGACCGAAGACCGTGCCGCCCGGTTGCAGCAGGCCGCGCCCGA
>CAZOTC010000012.1:0-11244 GCA_964582605.1 uncultured Geobacter sp.
TGGAGAGTGAGCCGTTTGATCTGTACAAGGCGATTCGGGAGGTGACGGTTACCCAGTTGTCCGTGGTTTTTCAGAAACATCTGCAATTAAAGCAGCAGCTTTCGCCGGAGATCCCCGTCTGCCTTGTCGGTGATCAGTTGCGCTTCAAGCAGATCCTGCTGAACCTGCTGTCCAATGCGATCAAGTTTACGACAGAGGGGTCCATTACCATCAGCACCCGCCTGATCACACGCAATGAAAACCGCATCAGGCTGCTGCTGACGGTCAGCGATACCGGCATCGGTATGTCAGCTGCCGTGCTGGAGCGGATCTTCAGCCCCTTTGAACAGGCCGACAGCAGCACCACCCGCCGTTTTGGCGGTACCGGGCTGGGGTTGGCCATCTGCAGACAGCTGGCTGAACTGATGGAGGGAACGATCAAGGCAGAGTCAGTAGAGGGACAGGGCAGCAGTTTTCATCTTGAGCTGCCGTTTGAGGTGGCTGAGCCCTCTGTTTTGGGCAGTCTGCCCCGTGCGGCACTGCCTGAACCGCTGTCTGATCAGGCCGGTCTGAAGGTGCTGGTGGCCGAAGACAACCAGATCAGTGCCCGGATGATGGCGGCCATGCTGAAGAAACTGGGTCATCAGTGCGTGACGGTACCCAATGGCCGTGAGGCGCTGGAGCGCTGGCAGGCAGAGAGCTTTGACTGCATCCTGATGGATATCCAGATGCCGCTGATGAACGGGGTTGAGGCCACCACCCTGATTCGTCATCGCCAGCAGGAAGAGGGGAGCAGTCATATCCCTATCATCGCCCTGACCGCCCATGCCCTGCGCAGCGACCGGGAGCGCTTCCTGACCCAGGGGTTTGACGGCTACCTTGCCAAGCCGCTCAAGGCCCAGGAACTTGCTGAAGAGCTGCAGCGTCTGGCCGCAGTCGCCAGGACGTGACGTAGCTGAGGCCTGCGCAGGCAGTGCTGCAAGGAGGATAGTCCGTGCTCCACCTTATACCGACGCTTTGGTTTCTGCTGCTGTGTAGCTGCCTGAGTGCAGGTGCTGTACCGGATCTGTATGCCGCTCCACCTGCCAGACAGCACCTGATTGCCGTCATCCCCACTGACCTGGCTCCCTATTACTTTCGTGATCCTGCCACCGGCAAGCCGGCCGGTCTGGCGGTGGATTTCACCGACGCCCTTGCCAGACGGATGGGTGTTCAGGTTGAGTACCGTTTTGCCAAGGCCTGGGAAGAGGTGGATCAACTGCTGTTGAGCGGCAAAGCAGATCTGATTCCGTTGCGGGTGATCAACCTGGAAACCCAAAAGCTTTTTCAGTTCAGCGAAGTGCTTGATGTCGCCCCGATCAGCTATCTGGTTCGGTCAACCGACTCCACCACCAAGGGAGTTGCACCCGGCAAACGTGTTGGTGTCATGAAGAACAGCACCGCCTTGAGCATGTTGAAGGGACGGTCCGACATCACGCTGGTCACCTATGAAAGCCTGCAGCATCTGCTGATGGATCTGGTAACAGGCCATCTTGACCTGGTGTTGACCTTCAGAAACACGATCATGCAACTGGCTGAGCAGGCCGATCTTGATGACCAGGTGCGGGTGATTGAGCCACCGGCGCTTGAGTCAAGACGGGCTATTGCGGTGCACCCGGATAACAGGGCTCTGCTGCTGCAAATCAACAGTATGATAAATCAGTTTCATGGGTCGCAGGAATATCTGGATATTTTTCAACGCTGGATGGGCAAACCAAAATCGTGGTGGACCGTGCAGCGCACAGTGGCAGTGACCGGAGGCATTGCCGCACTGTTGCTGGCTGGGATACTTGGCTGGCGGCATGTCAGTATCAGCCGCCTGAACCGTCAGTTACAGGATGAGATCAGCAGTCATGCACGTACTGATGCAGAACTGAGGGCCAGCGAAGAACGGTTTCGCACACTGTTCCACAACCATAGCGCTGTTTTTCTGCTTTTTGACGCAGAGTCCGGCCAGATTGTCGATGCCAATGAAAGCGCCGTGAAGTTTTATGGCTACACGAGGGATGAATTCAGAACGTTGATTATAAGTGATATTAATATGCTGCCGCCAGAAGAAGTTGCCCTGGCACGGCGTGAAACTGTTGACCAAGGGCATGCCCGGTATGAATTTCCCCATCGCCTCAAAAACGGCACGGTCATACCAGTAGAGGTGTTTGTCGCAAGTATCAAGGTTCAGGACCGTAACCTGCTTTTCTCGGTTATTCACGATATTACCGATCGTAAACGGTATGAGTCTGAACTGTTGCAGGCCCGGCATGATGCTGAAGCGGCCAACCGCGCCAAGAGTGAGTTTCTGGCCAACATGTCCCATGAGATCCGCACCCCGATGAACGGTATTATCGGCATGGTACAGCTGATGCAGTTTACGGAACTGGACAGTGAGCAGCAGGAGTACCTGCAGTGCCTGGACACCTCCACAAAAAATCTGTTGTCACTCTTAAATGACATCCTTGATCTGTCAAAGGTTGAAGCCGGCAAGGTTGACCTTGAATATGCCGATTTTTCCCTGCGACGCAGCATTGACGAGGTGATTACCACCCAGATCTCGCAAGTGCACAAGAAACGGCTGAAGTTGACGCTTAATCTGGCTGACGATGTCCCGGAAATACTGCATGGCGACTCGTTGAGGACAAAGCAGATCCTGCTCAATCTGCTGAGTAATGCAATTAAATTTACCGAAACCGGTGGCATTGTTATCTCATCACGGGTTATTGAACGTCAGGACAGCACCATCAAGCTCTGCCTGTCGGTCAGTGATACCGGTATCGGTATGACTCCGGAAACGCTGCAACGTATTTTTGCCCCCTTTGAGCAGGCTGACAATTCCACAACCCGCAAGTATGGTGGCACCGGTCTGGGACTGACTATCTGCCGTCGGCTGGCAGAGTTGATGGGGGGCGGCATCCGGGCAGAATCAACTGCAGGTCAGGGCAGCTGTTTCTCTGTGGAACTGCCGTTTATGGTGCATGAGCTGCAACGGGAGCAAGCTGTTGCTTTTGCACAGCCTCTCGGACCAACCGGCATGGCACGGGCATTAAAACTTTTGCTGGCTGAAGATAATGAGCAAAATGCCGCAACCATCGTTGCCATGCTGAAGAAAATGGGACACCAGGTCGATACGGCCTGCAATGGTCAGCAGGCGGTCGAGATGTGCCAGTCAGAGCACTATGACGCTATTCTGATGGATATTTCCATGCCGGTAATGGATGGAGATGAGGCGGTGAAACTGATCCGTAAGGCAGAACTGACTACTGACCGGCATATCCCGATCATGGCCTTGACGGCTCATGCCCTGAGGGGAGACCGGGAGCAGTACCTGCGAGGCGGTTTTGACGGGTATGTTTCAAAGCCGGTTAATATACGCCAGTTGCAGTCTGAGCTGGTGCGAATGACGTTCCCTTGTAACGCTCCCTGAGAATGCCGGGGCGTTCAAAGTGGCGACGTATTCCGAACCCGAGCCGCCAAAGAGCGCCTCGAGTTAGATTAGTGGTAACGGGTCAGCCGTGCAACCAGCCGTCTGACGCAGTCTGCAAGTTCCGGATCACTGATCATTTTCAGGGCCTTGTCGGCAGGCAGGACCTCCCGTTTGCGCCATTCCATCTCCGGCCATTTTTTCAGCACCGTGGTAACCTTCAGCGGATAGATTGAAAGGATATTCTCCCCCTTGTGGCTGCAGGTTGCACGAAGTCCGGGGATACAGCTGCCGATCACCCCGGCCTCCTCCATCGCCTCCATCACAGCAACATCCTGGCGGGTCATATCCGGTTCCGGGTGACCTTTGGGGATAATCCAGCGGGTCTGGGCAGAGTTGGTGACGATTACCAGATGCAGCCGGCCACTGCGGATCAGAAAGGGAAGTGCCCCGATCTGGCACTTCTGGGACAGCTCATCAGGGATGCCGTGGATGGCCAGCGAGCTGTTTTTGTAGGCCTCTTCTTCCGTCACCTCCTGCCCCAGAAAGCCCGGCTTGACAAACCGTTCGCTCTCGTCAACCGAAGCAAACTCCACCTCGGCTGTCAGCAACGGTGCCAGCTCTCCCAGGTAGCGGTCAAGTTCCAGCTGGTAGGGACCGTAGCTGATCCGGGAGCGCAGCTTTTCCAGCCGCCTCCCTTCGGTAGAAGGCCAGAGCAACTGAAACTGCTGGGCAGACAACTCAATCTCGGTCTCGCGCCGGGTCAGGCCGGAGCCTTCTTTCACCGCAAGAAAATGCCGGCTGCCGTACTGCCGGATACGCACCTCCAGCTGGTCGTCATGGGCGAGGTAGCCCTGCAGGATAGGCACCCCTTCAGGGAGATCAGCCGGCAGCGCAGTCAGCAGAAATTTGCGTTCAATCTCAATCATGGGCTGGTCGCCGTCTTGCCGAGGATTTCGTTGCACAGCGCACGGTAGGCCAGTGCTGCCTCGCAATTGGTGGAATAGGCGAGCAGCGGCATCCTGCGCAGTCCCATCTTTTCAACCTCCACAGAAAAGGGGATCACCGTCTTCAAAAATCCGGGATAGGACAACGGCAGTTCAGCCATGATGTCGCGATGGATCCTGTTTCTCTTCTGGACCATGGAGAAAAACGGACGCAGTATCTCGCCAGGCAGTCCCTCATCCTGAAAGAAGCTGGTCAGCTGTTCAAGGGTCCGCTGCGAGAGCACTGTCGGGATGACCGGCACCACAATCGCATCCGATGCCCTGAACACATTTTCAGAGAGCAGGGTGATGTTGGGGGGACAATCCAGCAGGATGGCATCGTATTCAGGCTTGAATTCTTCCAGGACTCTCCGCAGCCGTTTGCGGCTCTTGGTCATACTGTCCAGTACAAGGTCAAAATTGCGGTAGGCAAGGTTTGAGGGGATGATGTCAAGCCCCGGAAAGTCTGATTCCCGGATGTTGCTGCGCAGGCCGTCTGCCAGTGTGTCCGGGTCGCGCATCCTCATCTTTTTTGCACTACCCATCCGGAAGTAGAAGGCTGCCGCCCCCTGCGGATCAAGGTCGATCAGCAGGGTCCGTCGCCCTGATTCGCACAGGGCATAGGCAAGATTAACGGCAAGAGCTGTTTTGCCCACGCCCCCCTTAATACTGTAGGAAGAGATGATATTCATTGGTCAGCCTGTTAGAGATCGGTTGTCAGTTCCGACGCCGGAAGTTTAAAGGTGCGTTTGAAAGCAGCAGCGGTTAAACCGCTGCAAAACTCGTCCAGTGACTGCTCGATAAAGGTGCGGGATTGCTGCTGGCGCTGATAAAGAACCGAAACCAGTCCCCCCAGCCCCAGCGCCGTCTCCGGCCTGGGTTTGTGCCGATTCCAGTAGTCAAGCAGTGATGCCTGCTGCACCGAGGCATCGTTAAACTCGCCAAGCCGCCCCTGCAGGCGTCGCAGCAGTTTTTGCAGCGTTGCGGAGGTCTCACCGGGAATCAGTTCATTGAAGAACTCCATTAAATAGCGCAGCTTTTTGCATTCAATCCTCAGTTGATGGATCACGATGTCAGGAGTTGCGGCATCAATTACGGCCGCAAGCTTGCAGATCTTGCGGTAGCGTCGGTAGATGGCTGCAAAAACCAGCGGTCCTACCGGGAGTTCGGCAGCAGGTGACGGGGAATGATGCGACTCCTCTGCGAAAAACGCCGAAATTTCATGCAACTGCTGTTGAAAAGACTGGCGGGCAAGTCGTGCGGTAACGGTACGGACCACGCTTTTGCGTTCAGTTGCAAAATCGTCAAACATGCTGTTCAACGCAGGGCGGAATGGAGGAGGAAGCAGGGCAAGATACTCTTCCCGGGACAGCAGGTAGACATCAAGGTCACGCAACCGGTTGGTCCGGCGGGCCAGATCTCCCAGCATTGTCCGTATCTGCTGCAGATCCGCAGCAGGATACACCCCTTTGACCAGGCTCAGCAGCGAGCGGATCTTGCGCAGGCAGATCCGGTAGTCGTGCAGAAACTCCGTATCCAGATCCTGCAGGAGACCGGGCAGATTGGCATGAACCAGATCCAGCATGGTGCGCACGATGCTGCTGATCGCCGCCCGTGCCGGTGTTGCCTCCGCCAGCCCGAAATCAGGACGCAGGGTATACCTGCGGGGCAGGTTGCCCGAGTGCTGCAGAAGCAGCTCGACAGGGTGCTGTTCGCTTACGGTTGCACCAGTCCCGGTGAGGCATGCCGTTACCTCCAGCGCCTCGGTTTCATACCCGCGCAGCGGCAGCACCCGACAGACCTGCAGTAACTGTTTTTCAGGCTTTTGTGTTGAGACCGAACGGACCTCAAGCCGGCAGATCACCTTGCCGTCTTCGTTACGCAGGTCATGCAGTTGCTGCCGGAAGATCCCTTCCACAACTGCAGCGAGCGCTCTCAGTCCAAGCAGCTTCTGAAGCGCTGTCCTCATTCCCTCGGTTTCAAATTCCTGCCAGAAACGGCAGTTTCCCGGTGTTGATTCTTCATGCAGGGCATTGACAGGCCATCCCTTAATCCGGTCTGCCAATTGGTAGCGGCTGTTCCAGCTGTACAGCAGATACCCGCCAAACCAGACTCCCCATTCAAAGCTATCCCAGAAAACCAGGCCTTGGGCCTCCTGCGGGCTGCTCTCCAGGGCCCAGATGCTGCGCAGGCATTCCAAACCCTGATTATCCGTCAGCTGTAGCCAGGCAGACCCGTTTTTCTGTTCATCCTTGTTCATGCTGTATCCCCATCCATCCGGAATAGCCCGGGGGATTCCGGAGCGGTGCCCTGATTGATCAGTACAGTGTGTATGCATATAGCTGACAGGAGTCAACACAAACATGCAAAATTAAGGATCATCATCACGGCCATCATGGCGGCTCGCAGGTCTGTCCCGGAACCGTTGCCCTGCTGTTGCCAAAACGTTTGCGAACCATAACGGTTTTGACATACCGGCATGGTAGGTTCTTTCCATGGTCAAACAATCTATGGAGGAACGTAATCATGAAAAATCTGAAGGAGTTTTGTCTGGAATGCGGCAGCAGGGCCGTCTCAAAGAGCGTAGACAATGTCCTGCCCAAATTTAAAATGGAAATAATCAATTATGCCTGTGGCGCTGAGCTGAAGAGCATGTATTCAAGCAACGGCAACACCGGACGGCTCTGTCTCTCCGGCTGCAGTCGGATCGAAGAGCAGGTCTCTCCGATCTGAGCGGTTGAAGGTTCAATGGAGTGGGGTGACAGGTTCCGCATACCAGGCAGGGTATGCGGTTTTTTTGTGCGTCCTGCTGCAAAAGAAGCAAAAACACACCGGCGCGTAACGGTCCGGTGTGTTTTTGCCGACATGACAAACGGATACGGCAAGCCGTTACTCCGCACTCATAACCCAGATATCCGGGTTGCCGCTGCGGTTTGATTCAAACACAATCTTTTTACTATCCGGGCTCCAAACCGGGTGATAGTCAAACCCTTCCGTGGTCAGTCGGCGTACCTGATTTGTGACGACGTTGTAGAGCCAGAGCACAGCACGGTATGACGGGTCCCAGCCCCAGAAGACCACTTTTGTGCCGTCCGGGGAGAAAAACGCGCCACGGTCACCGAGGCTGATACTGGAAAGCAGCCGGGTGTTGCTTGCCCGTGCCGTTGTCCCGGAGAGCGTTACATCGGATACGGCAGCCAGGTAGCTGACCCGGTCTTTGCCGGACGTGCCTGAAACCGCCTCGGCAGTATAGGCAATCTGCTTGCCGTCCGGACTCCAACCGCTCATCTGGATCGACTGAGGACCATCCCAGAGGTACACCCGAGGATCATCAAAACCGTTTGTCACGCTCATGATAAATTCCTCCGTCAAGGTGTAGGAGCCGGTTACTGCCGCCATCTTGTAGGCGATCTTCGTCCCGTCCGGGCTCCAAAGGGGGTTGGTCTCCATGTCTGCGGCGCTGGTCATCCGCCAGGTCTGAGAGGCATCGCTGCGGGCCACCCAGATATCCCAGTTGCCGCTGCGCTCTTCCGAATAGGCGAGGTACTGACCGTCAGGACGCCATGCAGGCCGGTCAACGATGTTTGCTGTCTCGATGATGGTGATTTTCGAGCTGCCGTCGGCCTTGATGGTCCTGATGGCGTATTTATGCGTTGCGGCGTTGTATTCCCAGTAAACCAGGCGGCTGCCGTCGGGACTCCATTCCGGCCAGGCCTGCATTCCGGCATCGCTGGTGACCTGCCGCTTGTTGCTGCCGTCACTGTTCATGACCCAGATGTGGGAACTGCCGGGAGGGCCGGAAACATAGGCAATCAGGCTGCCGTCAGGACTGAAGCGGGGGTTGAGATCGCTTTCAGTTGACGTGGTAAGTCGGGTCAGCTTGCCGTTTTCCGTGCCGCCGATCACCGGGGCGGTATACAGACTGCGTCCGGACAGGTTTCCGGCCGGCACCGGGTAGCTGATCCGATGGCAGGTATAGCAGGAGGCGATGGTCTTGAGCGGCACAATGGTCTGCACCGGCAGGGTCAGGCGGTCGGGGAAGGGATAGCTGACCCCCTGCATGCTGTAGTTGCTCTTGTAGATCATCCCGTCTGAAGCAACAGTATACATTGAACCGTCAGGACCGGCCATGCCACTGCCGGTAACGTTGGCGATATTGGTGGCCGTAGTGACGGGCAGTTGGGTCGAGGTATCGGCAGCGATGCGTGCAGCGTTATACTGGCCAGCGTTACTGAGCGTGTTGACCGCTTTGGTAATTTTGGTACTCTGGTTTAAAGTGACGGTCTTATGGACGTTTACTGCCGGAGTGACATTCGCATCCCGGCCGTAGATAAAGCTCTGCTCTTTGACAATCACCCGGTAGGCCTTGTTAAGCAGCAGCGCCCGTTCGGGTGAGGGATTGAGCAGCAGCGTCACATCATCGTGCAGCAGCTTCAGCATGTCGGTCTTGACGGCGCCTGATGCAGTAAAGAACTTGTTGTAGGCCTCCATGTTTTCACGCAACTCGTCGGCGGCCCGGTTGTACATCAGATAGAAGGATAGTTCCGGATAGAAACCGGCTCCTTCGATCTCAATCTTGGGCTCGATACTCCCGCTCAGGCTCTTCCTGCTCCAGTGATACCAGCCGTCCTGGAAGGAACCGGCATCTTTCTTACGGGCAAAGGCAAAGGTGCCGTCGGTGGTGACACCCAGACCGCTGTGGCATCCCATGCAGAAGACCGTCTCCTCATAGGTCTGGGGCCGCAGGTCGCCGCCGCTGTCTTCAATGAACCCCTGATAGACCCAGCCCTGACCGTTGCTTAAACCCTGCTCGACATCACCCAGAAAGACCGACAGCCTGTTGGGAAAATCATGTTTTTCTTTGACCTCGCCTGCTGCCGCCATCTGGAGATCAGGGTAGCTCTGCCAGGAACGTTTCTTGGCGTAACGCAGCTCCTTCATGCGCGGAGCAAGGGCAATTGCCTTGCTGTCGGTGACATCTATGTAGCGGACGCTGTGCAGGAATTCGGTCCCCTCCGGAAAAAGCCCGGCTGCCAGATGCAGGGTACCGGCCTCAAGCTGTTGTTTGGCCTGTCCCACGTACGACATGTTCCGGCCTTTCAGCGGGTCCCAGTCATACCTGATCTTGGCGGCACTGCCCAGGATGCCGTTCTTGTCCAGATCCACCCCGTAGAGTTTTTCATCCACCGTCTGAATTGCTACATCGCGACGTTTGATCAGTGCCTCGACAATTGCCAGATTGATTTTGTAGGCGGTCAGATCATAGTTGCCGGCAGAATCGTATCTGAAGGGGGAGGCAAGGCGGATCAGGACATCGTCGGTTGAGCCGTTGGTGGGCCAGAAAGTGCTGGGAAGCGGCAGATAGGCAAAGGCGCGCCAGCCGGTATAGAGACCGTCGGGCGTCTTGTCAAACCCTTCGCTGTCGAAGTTGAAATATGCATCCGGCAGGTAGCCGTCCCACGTACCGTTGCCGTTATAGTCCCATCCTTTGGGAAGTTTCCTGAGCAGTGCCGCCGGCTTGATCTGTTTGTTGACATCCAGATAGTTGTTCGTACGCACATAGCTCTGTATTTCACTGTCACTGACTGCAGCCACCGCTGCCTCACGGGACTTGAACAGGTTGCTCCAGCGGTTGGTGCGGGCATATTCGGGGAAGTCGTAGCTGAGCTGCAGATTCTGATCATTGTTGTAATTCGGCACGGTTGAGGCGGTGTGGCAGACAAAGCAGGGGTTGTGAACCGCGCCGTTGCTGCCTTCGGTCTTGGTCCAGCACATGGAAGGGATATAGGCGGCTTCGTTAACCATGACCTTTGAGCGGAGGTCCGTTGCCGCACCGGGTGTGTCAAGTGATGGCGAGACATTGCCGCCGCCGGTGCCGCCGCATCCGGTCAGCATGAACAACAACGCACCAACTGCGGTCTTTTCGACTACATGCATAGCTATCCTCCTAGCATGTTAAAAAAGGGAGACGTGCGTCAGGCACGTCTCCCAAGAACACTCAATTATACGGTGTCATTCCATCGGAATCGTCAGCACTACAGCTTAATTCATTGCCGGGAAAGGACCGATGTAGCCGGTGTAGGCTCGTTTTGCCTCTGCTGCCGGCAGCTTACTCTGGTCAGACTCGCCATAAGGGTGCTGAATAACGCTCATCAGATAGCCCCAGCCGTTGATGTTGGGGTAGAAGTAAGGCGAAGTGGTCTCTGAACCATACGGGGTGGTTTGAATTCTGGTCAGGGCTTTGGTCTTCAGATTGTAGGCCCAGATCATATCGTTCTGATGATTGCCGGTATCTTCACCGATGATCAGGGTTTTGTAGCCGGGCATAAAGGTCACGTTGTCCGGTTCGGAGATGCCGTCTACATCGCACTTGTTGGAGGCAAAGGCACTGGAAGCGTCATAGGTTTTGGGGGTGCCTGAAATCAGACCGTACATATTTTTGGCAACGTAGTTGCTGTCAAGATCAAGGGCATAGACGGTGCCGCAGATGTTCTTGGGCAGTTTGATATGGTTGGGGCCGCCTTTGTCAAAGGTGCTGTTGTTGTCGTTCATCCCCTTGTCAACCACCGACATGGCGATATAGAGGGTCCTGGTGTCGGGATCAAGGGTGATCCCTTCCATCTTGTTGAATTCGGTGGTGCCGCCTTTGATCGCGGCGTAGCGGCGAGTCTCCAGACGGGAGGCGGCCTTGTCCATACCGGTCTTTACCTTGAGACACTCATGGCCGGTGGTGGTGTTGATGGAGCTGAAGGTTGCCGGACAGGCATTGGTCGTCGCATCAGGTGTCGCGGTTTCAAACATGTCGGTAAATTTGATCTTCTGGTC
>CAZOTC010000012.1:11344-17744 GCA_964582605.1 uncultured Geobacter sp.
GCATTCAGCCCGCCGTTGGTGAAGTAGTCGGTTGCGGTGCTGTTGGGATCAAGGCCGAAATACAGTGCCTGGGTATTGCCGTAGTTGTCTTTATTCAGATAACCGCTGGCGGTTACCTTGCGTGCATCCGGCTCGTACTCTTCCGATCCCAGGTGTGTACCCCAGGGGGTGACGCTGCCGGCACAGTGCACCCAGCCGCCGCCGAAGCCGCTGAAGTCAATATTTTTGGTCCGCACCGGGGTCAGCTTGCCGGTGGCCTTGTCCTGATTCAGTTCGGTTACGTACATGGCACCCGGTGACATCTCAAAGTGGGAGACCATGTAGAGCTTACCGTCGGTCTTACCGGTCAGCAGCGAAGAGAAGTCGTTGTCGTTGGAAATGTAGTTGGAACCGTCGGCAGCCTTAAGCGGGTTGCCGTTTTTGTCGTAGATCAGACCGAAGGTGCCGCCACCGTACTGGTCACCGCTGCGCATGATGGTGTTGAAGCCGATCGTGTACTCTTTGCCGTTGATGGTGACCTTACTGGATGCCAGAATAGACTGCTTTTCAACATCGGTTTCCGGGGTCTTGACTGCGGAAAAGGTGATGCTCTTGTCGGATGATGCGGTGGAGTCGTCACTACAGCCGCTTAACAGCATGGCGCTGCAGAGTGTTACTGCCCCCAGGGCGGTGCCGGCCTTTGCCAGATACGTCTTACCCATTTTTGCCTCCAATACCTTTGGTGTGTGGTTTGTGAAAACGGAGGCAAGCATAGACAGCTATAATTACAGAAGCGGGTCCGGTTGGTAACAATCCGGCAACAAATTGACGCAGACGGAAGAGTACCGCCGGAATCTCTTGCAGAGCTGCAGGGTAGTGCTGATGTAAGTCCCTGGTACGGATTTTCAGGTGCGGTTTTGAAAGTGACAGACAGTTGTCACCCTGATCTGCTACATTTCACGCTGATCTGCAGTATAATTTCAGGACAAACACCGTCCACAATGTCCTGTTTGTGGGTATGCCTGTCAAAGGATTTTTGTTTAACTATGTATAAATACAGTAACAAGATCGACGCACTTACCTCGATACTGAAAAAACTGGATAATGGCGAAAAGCTGACGCCTGAGTTGCTGGCGCGAGACTTCCATGTCGGGGTGCGAACGATTTACCGCTACCTGAACCACCTGCAGCTGGCCGGGTATCCGGTCTTCTTTGACAAGGAAAGCCGCAGCTACCGTTTTTTGGACAATTATCGGCTCAATCAGCAAAAGTCCGGTATCCCTGATGATTCCTTCGATCTTCACCCTTTTAACCAGATGAACGGGGTCGCAATTGCTACCTTCCGCACTACCGGTGAGTGTATCCATAAAAACAAGGCAATGATTCGTTTAATGGATTGTTCGCGATGGAATAGCTGTAAAGAAAATTTCAGACAGCTTGACTGGTGGCGCGACACAGGTCTGCTTGCCCTGGCAGATGAGGCGATTGAGACTGGTCATGAAGTCTGCCGCGACATAACTCTGGTCACCAATCAGCGCGAGCATTGGATACAGGCCCGCATGATGCTGATACAACAGAATAAAGACGCCTACCTGGTGTTTCTTGCCCAGGACCTGTCACCCCGTATGCACAAGGAGATGCAGGTTGCCCGCTTTTTTGCAGCCATGAATCAGCCGTCCAACCTGATCCTTGTCACCGATACCAGGGGGACCATTGAATACGTCAGCGAGCGGGTCGAGGAGCTGACCGGCTACACCGCTGAAGAGCTGATTGGCGAAAACCCCCGTATTTTCAAATCAGGCCAGACTCCGCCGGAGGTGTATCAGAATCTCTGGAGTACCATCAGCCGCGGCTACACCTGGAGCGGAGAACTGCTTAACCGGAGAAAAAACGGAGAGTACTACTGGCAGCACCTCCAGATATCCCCCACTCGGAACCATCATCAGGATATACGCTGCTATGTTGCGGTGATCGAGGATATTTCACGTCAGAAACTGCTTGAAGAGGAGATCTATGCATTTGCGGTAAGCGACCGGATTACCGGTCTGTACAGCCGCAAGATACTGCTTGAACTGGGTAACCGGGATGTTGCCGCAGCACAGCGTTACGGTCGTGCCATGACACTGTTGATTGTGGATATTGATCACTTCAAGGGGGTCAATGATCTGTACGGCTACCCGGCCGGCAACCAGTACATGCGGCAACTGGCCGGCCTCTGCCGTGCATCGGTACGTACGACAGACTTGACCGGCCGGATAGGTAAAGACTCGTTTGCCGTTCTGTTGACCGAATCCGATCTTTGTGATGCCCGGCTGGTGGCCGAGCGGATCCGGAAAAAGGCTGCAGAAATCAGAATCGACACCCCTGACGGAACCGTCAGCTGTACCGTACGTGTCGGCGGTGTGGCGCTTGCAGCCCGGCATCAGACCCTGGAGCAGATGGTTGTGGAATGTGAATTGCTCTTGCAGAACTACCAGCTGCAGCAGCTGACCAACGGCTGCATCGGATTCCAGTCATGAGCGATGCTTTGATAACTTCCCGCAGCGTCAAACGTTGGCTGGTATTGGTCTGTGCCCTGACGGTGCTGGGCAGTGTGATATCCTATAATCTCTACACCATGCGGGAACAGCTGATTGAGCAGGAGCAGCAGCGGCTGATGACCCAGGCACGAGTGATCGGCAGGAATATGGAACGGCAGCTTGATGCCACCAATCGTGCCTTGCATCAGATCGTCAAGATACAGTCAAACCGGACGGTACCGCAGTCGGTTGAGCTTGCCGGCAAGCGTCTGTCGATACTGGCCGACGCCATGCCGGGGGTGCGGACCCTGTTCATCACCGATGGCGACGGCACGGTACTGGCAGCCAACCGGCCGGAACTGACCGGGCGCAATTTCAAACAACGTGAGTATTTTTCCCTGCCGCAACAACAGCCTGATCTCGACCGGCTTTATGTCTCTCCTCCCTTCAGGTCGGTCTTAAATGCATATGTTTTCAATATCACCAGGATGATCCCCGACGCAAACGGCAGGTTCAGCGGCGTGGTAACGGCCGGAGTTGATCCGGGCTATTTCGAGGCCATACTGCAATCGGTGATCTATGCACCGGACATGCTGACCAGCATCAACCACGGCAACGGCCTGCGCTTCATGACCGTGCCGGCAATGGAAGGCCACACCGGCAGGAATATTGCGGGCCGGGGCTCTCCGTTCCTGACCTTCATCCAGAGCGGCAAGAAGGAGCATATTCATCTGGGACCGTCATACCTGACCGGTGAACAGCGCCTGGTGGCTATGCTGACCGTCAGGCCGCCGGAGCTTGTCATGGATCAGCCGCTGTATGTGGTGATCAGCCGCAGTACGGCAGCGATATTCCGGAACTGGAAAAACGAGGCGTTGTTTCAGGGGGCGCTGCTCCTGGCTGTCTGTATCGGCAGTGCTCTGGCTCTGGAGCTCTTCAACCGGCATCAGAATCGTCTTGAACGTGCCGCCTCCCGGGCAGATGCCCTGGTGCAGCTGCGCTACGCGTTGCTGGATTTTGCCACCATGCATACGGCACACGAGTTGCTGCAGCATGCCCTTGATGAAGTCTGCCGGATCAGTGAAAGTCCGGTGGGATTCTACCATTTTGTTGATCCTGACCAACAGGCCCTGTCCTTGCAGGCCTGGTCTACCCGTACGCTGCAGGAGTTCTGCACGGCAGGAGGACACAGCCTGCACTATGCTGTTGATCAGGCCGGTGTCTGGGCGGAACCGGTCCGGACCAGAGCCCCTGCCATCCATAACGACTATGGTGCGCTGCCCGGCAAAAAGGAGCTGCCGTCCGGGCATGCACCGCTTGTTCGCGAGCTGGTGGTGCCGGTGATCCGCGATGAACGGGTTGTGGCGCTCTTGGGGGTTGGCAATAAAGTTGCGAACTACACCGCCAAGGATGCGGAAGAGATTTTGTACCTGGCCGATGTTGCCTGGGAGATTATCGATTCCCGCCGGGCCCAGGAAGAGCTGAAAAAGGCCAACGAGATGCTGGCAACCCAGTCCCGGATCGACTTTCTGACCGGTATCTACAACCGCCGGATGTTCGACACCCTGATGAACGCGGAGATAGCCCGATCATGCCGCTACAACTCTCCCCTCTCGCTGATCATGATAGATATCGATCATTTCAAGCAGGTAAACGATACCTTGGGGCATGCTGCGGGCGATCTGGTGCTGCAAAAAGTTGCGGAGCTGATTTCGGGCCGAGTAAGAAGCCATGATGTCTTTAGCCGCTGGGGGGGCGAAGAGTTTGTGATTATGACCCCCAAGAACGATCTGGCGCAGGCTGCGGCGCTGGCCCAAATCCTGCGGGAGATGATCGAACAGTTCGACTTCGGCAATGGTCGCCGGATAACCGTCAGCTTCGGGGTAACGCAGCATCGCTGCGGCGAAGCGCCGGAGCTTTTTGTGGCCCGGGCCGATGCCGCGCTCTACCAGGCAAAGTATAACGGTAGAAACCGCGTGGAGACCATCATGCCGGATGCAGCGGTATAACAGATGCGCATACGTAAACAGCCAACTGGACCTTAGCAGGGCTTTGAAAAACTATTCCGGAGGCCGTCTGCTGCGTTGCGCGGTGCTCGCTCCATCGCCTAACCAGCTGTTGTGTCTCAGCCGCTGCGCTCCGTGCGCCTTGCATCCGGCCTTCCTCTTAACGTTTTCAAAGCCCTGTTGGATGGATCATAGAACCTATGTGGCTGGACTGCAGAAGCTGGTCCTGGAACTGGCGCGGGTAGTGTGAAAATCGTCAGCGCCAGAACTTTTCCCAGAGCGCCATGATAATCTCAAAGGCGATCAGGATGATGATGATCCATTCCAGCCGGGCGGAACGGCGGGCATGTGAGAGGGAGGAAAAGACGTCGGTCACATCCAGCAGGGTCTCGGCCTTGTGCTTGATCTCCTGGTAGCGGGGACGCAGTTCAAACAGATTGGAGATGGTCAGGTAGAAACGGTCGGCCTCTTCGTCGTCCCAAGTGCTGTCCGGTTTGTCCAGCACCATGATATGGGCGATGGAGGTATACTTGAAGTTGAGTACCGTGGATGCCAGCCGGGCCAGATCCTTGTCCGGCAGTTCCAGCACCCCCTGCCCGAGCCGGGTGATCATGACCCCCACTTCATCAAAGACGGTATCAACACGGTCTTCAATCTGTTCAAGGGCCACCGACTTGGCGATGACAAAGCAGATAATCTCAAGCAGCTCCTGCTTGAACTCGGGCATGACGGCGCTGTCGTTGGTGATGCTGACAGCACCGGCAGGGTCGATCTCCAGACAATAGTCTTCACGGAACGGCAGCTGGGGTTGTTCCTTGAGTTGCTCAACATGCTGCTTAAGCCCCTCAATGCAGCGGGCCATGATGTCGTCGCTGCAGTTGAGGAATACCATGCCGCCGAAATAATAGAGGTAGACCCAGACCGCATCTCCCGGCGCAGACGGCGTAAAGGTAACCGGGTGAAGCCGCATCGGTTCTTCCCAGCGGTACTTGCGATCAATCCCCAGTCGGGTTGCAAGACGGTTCAGATCAAGTTCGCCATGGACGGCAAAGGCGATGAACCGGTAGTGAGTCGTCTCAGGTTCAGGCATGACGAGTGCGGTGGGCCTGTTCGGCACAGGCTGCCAGCTCACGGATACCGGTCTCACGCAGCTGCGGATCGTCGTCTCGGGAAAGCCGGGTAAGCAGTTCAACCCATTCGTGCTTGAGCGGAAGCTCCGGAATCCGCTGGCTTCTCATCGTTGAGGCAATTGCTGCATAGCGCTGCTGCTGTAACGTTGTCATGACTGCTTACCCCTTGTCTGTTTCTGCTGCCGGTTGTGTGACAAACACCACCTCTACATCGAACGCCTTTTCAAACAGATCTTTCTTCATACTGCCGCCAAACAGTTCAACCGCCATATCTTCAGTGCCGGAGAGGATCAGATGGAGCCGGTTGCCGTCCACCCTGCAGTGCAGACTGCTGACCGTGGAACAGCGACGCCGGTCGAGCCCGTCTGCCAGCCGCAAAATACCGGCCAGCCGCGCTACGGTCAGCTGTTCCCTGGCGGTCAGCCGCTGAAACTCGTCATGCTTTTTCTTGGGTAGTGATTTGCGGTGATAGCGGGCCGTTACAGCGGCCATTTCCCGCTCTCGGGGGGTAATGCCGAACAGGTCGGCGTGACGGATCAGGTGACAGGAGTGCTTGTGGTGACTGTGGTAACTGATGTAGTAGCCGGTATCATGCAGCAATGCAGCTGTTTCAAGTACTACCCGGTCCCGTTTTTTGAGTCCGAAGGTGTCGGCCAGCTGATCAAATAGAGCCAGGGAGAGCGTGGCCACCTGCAGCGAGTGCAGGTCATCCATCTGGCAGGATCGGCCAAAGGCGATCACCGATTCCCGCCAGGAACGGGGCGCC
>CAZOTC010000012.1:17844-23673 GCA_964582605.1 uncultured Geobacter sp.
AACTTGCGCAGGTCAGTGTCCCTGGCCGGGTCGGTTTTGAAAAACCGTTCGGTCATCACCACTGCGCCCAGTTCAAAGGAGTAAAACTCTTCAATATGGGTGCCCTGGGCGGTGATCAGTTCAACGCTGCCGCCGCCGACATCAATCACACCGAACCGTTTGCCGCTGGTATCGAAATTACGCAGGGCCGACTGGGCTGCCAGGGCTGCCTCCTCATCGCCGGAGATAACCCGGATCTCACTGCCCAGCAGTTCCGAGAACCGTTTGACCAGCTGCGGCCCGTTGTCAGCCTTGCGCATGGCACTGGTGGCCACGGCATCAATCGCCTTGACCTTCAGCCCGGTTACCAGTTTGCGCATCCTGGTCAGGGCAGCCTCTGCCCGTTCGACGGCAGCGGCAGATATCCGGCCGGTCCCGGCAATCCCTTCACCCAGGCGTACCGTATCCTTTTCGTCATCAAGAATGCGGAAACTGCCGTCTTGGTTACATTCAACCACGATGCAGCGGATGGAGTTGGTGCCGATATCAATGGCGGCAAGGCGTTCTTTGGTCATGGAGCAGCTCTCTTGCACGAAGTATGGTTGGAAAGGGTTTATTGTGCCGGCCCCAGGGCCTTCCGTGCCGAACTGATCAGTTTGCGTAGCGGCACGGCATACCAGGCAAATTTTGCCGGTTTGCCCGGTTTGTCGCGATATTCCAGGCAGAGGCAGGATGCCTTGGCAAGCCCGGCCACGGACTCCCTGCCCAGCAGCAGTGCTGCGGTCCGGCTCAAGAGCGGTTCGTGGCCCACCAGCATGATGCTGTCTATCTTGTGCTGACTCCGGATCAATGCCATGACCTGTTCGGGCGAGGAGTCCGGTGCGAGCTGCCGGTCGGCCGCCAGTTCACTCTTCCTGCCCAGTTCCGACATCAACAGTTCGGCGGTTTGAACCGCACGGGTCAGGGGGCTGGTGATGATCAGCTCCGGCCTCACCTTCTGTCGGTGCAGCCGTTTTGAAGCCTTCTGCATGGTCTTGCGCCCTTTGGCGGTCAGCCAGCGGGTTCCGTCCTCCAGCCCTTCGGCCTGTTCAACCGCTTCCGCATGTCGTACCAGATAGATCTTCATGGAGCGCTCTCCTCTTCACGAGAGAATTGATGATATCAAGTGTAACGCATCCTGGGCAGATTGCAAACCGGGTCAAGCCTCCGGCAGTGTCACCGTAAAGACGCTCCCTTTACCGGCTTCACTGGTGACGCTGATCTCGCCGCCGTGCAGCTGGACGATATGCTTGACGATTGAGAGCCCCAGGCCGGTGCCCCCCTGTTCGCGGCTGCGTCCTTCATCCACCCGGTAAAAGCGTTCAAAGATGCGGGGCAGATCTTTGGAAGGTATGCCGATGCCGGTGTCGCTGACGCTGATCTGCAACCGCCCTTGCGACGGTTCGACACAGATACTGACATCACCGCCGTCCGGAGTGTATTTGATGGCGTTGTCCAGCAGGTTCAGCAAGACCTGCTCCAGCTGCCCCTGGTCAGCCAGTACCCTAGGCATTCCGTCCGGGCAGTGGATTGCTATCCTGATCCCTTTGGAACGGGCATGATCTTCCATCAGCATCTGGGCCTTGCGAATGGTACCGCACAAATCCAGCGGATGCAGCGCAAGGGAGGCATCCTTGGCCTCAAGCTTGGAGAGAGTCAGGATGTCGTTGATCAGGTTGGTCAGACGCTCGGCATGGCTGACCATGATTTCTACAAAACGGCGTGAACGTTCGGCTGACTCATCCAGGGCGCCGTCCAGCAGGGTCTCGCCATAGCCTTTGATAACCGCCACCGGTGTACGCAGTTCATGGGAGACATTGGCCACAAAATCCCTGCGCATGGTCTCAACCCGTTTCAGATCACTGATGTCGTGGAACACGGCAACGGTGCCCCGTTTACCGTTGTCTCCGGCCAGCGGCACCCAGTGAACCAGCAGCACCAGGTTGGTGGGGGGGATGGTTATCTCACAACTGACCTCGTCCCCGGATTCGCGCTGTTCTTCAAAGGCGTGCAGCAGATCCGGGTTGCGGCAGACCTCCACCAGCGGCCTCCCTTCGACCTCTCCACTCAGACCGAACTGTCTACGGAAGGCCGGATTGATCAGGATGATGGTGCCTTTGGTGTCGGTTACCATCACCCCTTCACCCATGCCGCGCAGGATGGCGGCCAGACGCTGTTGCTCCGAGGTTAGGCGGTGCAGCTGGTCGTCGATCCGACCGGCCATTTCATTCAGCACCCGGGCCAGGTAATCAATCTCTTCTCCCTTTCCGGTGGGAATTCTGACACCGCGCTCACCAATTCCGATCCTGGCGGCGGCATCGGCAATCTCACGCAGCGGTTTGGCCGTAATCTTGGAAAGAACCATACTGAGCAGAAAAGAGATGACCAGGAGTACCAGCACTGCTCCGCCCAGCAGGTTGTGCAGCGAGCGCTTGGCTGTGTCAAAGGAGTCAAGCGGCAGCGCCAGGCGCAGCACTGCAGCCTGGCTGTTGCTCAGGGGGACCGCAACATACAGCATGGTAGTGCGCAGGGTGTCGGAGTGACGGATAGACCAGCCGCCGGCTTCTTTCAGAGCCTGTTGCACTTCCGGACGCTGCAGATGGTTTTCAAGTCCGGCAATCTGATCCTGCCGCACATCGGAGTCGCCCACAACCTTGCCGTCTGCTGCGATAAGGGTGACCCGGGCCTTGATGTCACTGCCCAGCTTCTGTGCCAGCGGTTGAGGCGGCAGCAACTTTTGATGCTCTGCCAGTACCCTGGCAAGTGTGGCCTGTTGCTGCAGGCTTGAACGGCTTTCGTCGATCAAACGCTGTTCAAGCAGATGGTTGATATAGGCAAAACCGCCGCCGGCAATCACCAGCGAAAACAGAAAGTAGGACAGAAAAAGCTTCCAGCGAAACGACATGGTCTATTCCTCCAGTTTGTAGCCAAAACCGCGCACGGTCCTGATCATTTCGCCGGCATCCCCCAGCTTGTTGCGCAGACGGGTCATGTGGGTGTCCACGGTGCGGGTGTCTCCGACAAAATTGTAGCCCCAGACATCCTGCAGCAGTTGTTCACGCTGCATCACGCGGCCCCGGTGTTCAGCCAGATAGAGCAGCAGTTTGAATTCGGTGCTGGTCAGCTCTATCTCGGTACCGGCAACCGTTACCCGGTGGCTGCCGCAGTCGATGCAGACCGGTCCGACCGTGATCTGGCGTTCCGTGCTGCTGCCGTCACTGCTGCTGCGCCGCAGGACGGCACGGATACGGAGCATCAGTTCCCGCATCGAAAACGGTTTGACAATGTAATCGTCGGCACCCATCTCAAAACCGACTACCCGGTCGATCTCGTCGCCGCGGGCGGTCAGCATCAGCACCGGAATACCCCGGGTCTTGTCGCTGTGGCGCAGGGCTGAACAGACCTCGGTCCCCATCATGCCGGGCAGCATCAGGTCCAGAATGACCAGATCAGGCAGTTCACGCCGGGCTGTTTCCAGTCCGTCAAGCCCGGTTCCGGTTACCAGTACCTGATAGCCCTCTTTTTCAAGGTTGTAGGCCAGCAGTTCAGCCAGATCCCGTTCATCTTCGACAATCAGCACTTTTTTCATGCCGCTTTTCTCCTGTACCGGACGTACGGCCCGGTAGCTGTATTCAGATTCGTTACACTACCAGCACAACGTTACAGCACTGTTACATGCAGGCAAAAGTTGTGTGGCGGTTACAGAAAAAGGCTGTCCCCGCTCCGGGAGACAGCCTTCTGATCATCGTCACAGCATCGGCGTAATCAGCTGCCGAACAGCGGCAGCAGTGCCTGGTAGGTGACAAACGCCACAAAGGCAGCGGCCGGGATGGTCAGAACCCAGGCCCAGAGGATCCGTTTGGCAACATTCCAGTTCACCGCCGTCAGCCGCTTGGATACGCCGACTCCCAGAATAGTGGAGGTGATGACATGGGTGGTGCTGACCGGCATGCCGATTGACGCAGCCCCGAGGATAACCCCTGCTGAGGCCGTTTCGACGCAAAAGCCGTGTACCGGTTGCAGCTTGACAAAGTCTTTGCCGATGGTCTTGATGATCCGCCAGCCGCCGGCAGCCGTCCCCAGACCCATGGCAACGGCGCAGGAGATCTTGACCCAGGTCGGCACATCAAAGGAAGGGATCAGGCCGTAGGAAAGCAGGGCCATGGTGATGACCCCCATCGATTTCTGGGCATCGGCAGTACCGTGGGAAAAGGCCATGAAGGCAGCCGAGACCACCTGCAGTTTTCTGAAACTCTTGTTGAGCGGCCCCGGATTGCTGTCATGGAAGAGCCACATCACAATCACCATGAACAGGAAACCGATTGCCACCCCCACAATCGGTGAAAGTACCAGCGCCAGCACGATCTTCTTCAGACCGCTCCAGTGCAGGGTGGCTGCCCCGGAGTGGGCGATAACCGCCCCCATGATGCCGCCGATGATGGCGTGGGAGGATGATGACGGCATGCCGTAGTACCAGGTGATCAGGTTCCAGATGATGGCCCCCATCACACCGGCAAAGACCACCAGCTGGGTAATGTGGTTGGCATCGACGATCCCTTTGCCGATGGTTGAGGCAACCTTGGTTGAGACCATGGCGCCGGCAAAGTTGAGGAACGCCGCCATGAAGATGGCTGATTTGACCGACAGCGCCCTGGTTGAGACGCAGGTCGCAATGGCGTTGGCCGTGTCGTGGAAGCCGTTAATGTAGTCAAAGGCCAGTGCGGCAATAATCACCAGCACCAGCAGGATCAGAGTTACTTCAGGCATTTTTCACTACCACGCTTTCCAGAATGTTGGCAGCGTCTTCGCACTTGTCGGTGGCTTTTTCCAGCGTTTCGTAGATCTCCTTCCACTTGATCAGATTGATCGGGTCCTTCTCTTCATCAAACAGACGGCTGATCGCCTCACGGCAGACCCGGTCCGCCTCGTTTTCAAGGGCGTTGATCTCAACACAGCAGTCGTTGATATCTTCAAACTTGCCCCCAAGATGCTTCAGTGCCCGCTCTACGGTCTGGCAGCACTTCAGGATGATAAATCCCAGCTGTTGAGCTTCAGGGGTCGGTTTCTCGACATTGTACATCACGAAACGCTGGGCCGAGGCATCGATCAGGTCCAGGATGTCGTCAAGTTTTGAGGCCAGTGAGTAGATGTCTTCGCGGTCAAGGGGGGTAATGAAGGTCTTGTTGAGGGTTTTGATGATCAGGTGGGTCTGGGTGTCGCCTTTATGCTCGGTATCCTTGATCTGGCGCTGGCTTGTTACGGGATCGACATAATCATCAAGCATCACCTTCAACTGCTGGGCGCCTTCAGTGATGATGACCCCCATATCCTGAAACATCTTGAAAAACTTCTCTTCCTTGGGAATAAGCCCGAACATGTGCATCTCCTTTTGTTGGTGCGGTGCTTCATTTAAATTGCACAAAGCGAGAGCATGTTACAGGCATGTTACGGATATGTAAAGTTTCAGTTGCGCTACAGACAAAAAGCGGGTAGCCCCAGTAAGGGACTGCCCGCTTCATTCTAACTAAATATGAAACCTGCAACGAAGATTTTTTTCGTTCTGAGTGGGGCAAGCAAGGGATGAGGCGGAGGCGTACAGATCAGTCCGCCGCACAACTCGTCCCGCCGCTTGATTTGCTCAGAGCGGAAAAAGACCGTTGCCCTACCCCAGAATCGCCTTCAAATCTTCTTCTGCCGTGGTAATCGGCATGATGTTGAAGTTTTCCACCAGGAAGGCCAGCACGTTCGGCGTAATGAAGGCCGGCAGTGAAGGTCCGAGGCGGATATCCTTGATACCCAGTGACAGCAGGG
>CAZOTC010000013.1:0-23662 GCA_964582605.1 uncultured Geobacter sp.
CGATGCCATCACAGATTCCCCAAATGGGACTATTTTCCAAAGACGAGGAGTATATCGAGCAATGACTGACCGCGAGAAACTGAAAGCAATCATCCTGGAACTGTCCTATGAAAAGCGTCTGGTTACCCTGGCCTCCGGTCGCCAGAGCGACTTCTACTTTGACGGTAAACAGACCACCCTGCATAGCGAAGGCGGCCTGCTGGTGGGCAAGCTGTTCTACGAGGCGATCAAGGATGTGCCCGGTGTGCAGGCCGTGGGCGGCATCACCCTGGGAGCCGACCCGATCGCCACTGCCACCTCCATCGCGGCCTGCCTGGACGGCAAGCCGCTGCATGCCTTCATCATCCGCAAGGAGCCAAAAGGACACGGCACCGGCCAGTGGCTGGAAGGCCGCAAGAACCTGCCCCCCGGCACCAAGGTGGTGATTGTTGAGGACGTGGTTACCACCGGAGGTTCCTCCATGAAGGCGGTTAACCGCGCCAAGGAAGAAGGGCTTGATGTGCTGGGTATCGTCTCGCTGGTTGATCGTGAAGAGGGTGGCCGCGAGAACATAGAGGCTGAGGGCTACTGGCTGAAGACCATTTTTACCAAGTCCCAACTGGTTGGCTAACGGCTTCGCCAGCGGTTCATCTGCGGCGTTAGGCTCGTCGTACAACGCTCAACGTACTCCCAAGGTACGCCTTCCGCTGTACTCCTTGCCTGCCTTGCATCTGAAACCGCTGACTGTGCCGTGTAATTAACACGTTTGTCGTAGAATGTTCGTGATGATTGAATGAGGGCTTGCCGGTTGATTCCGGCAAGCCCTCATTTGTTTGGGTCATTCCAATGTAATCTGCTGGATCGCCTGATAGGGGATGATCCCCAGCTTGCCGTTTTTATCCTTAATCACAATAGTATAGCCGGCTGGTGACTGGTCCATCTGCAGGATATGTCCTGATACGGTAATACCGCTTGAGAGCAGTAGTGTCACCGGCTTCAGCTCTTCGCTCAGCGCCAGCAGGTTGAGACGACCTGCTCCGGTGGCCTCAATGCAGAAGGCGACACTTTCCCGATACAGTTCAATGGTCGTGCGCAGACGTTCAGTCAGGGTGGTTGCAATATTGCGATAAAACCGGGCAGCCAGGGCTGGACAGGCTTGTTCAATCTGCTGGAAAGACGTTTGGGAAAGCACCAGAAACTCGGTCGGCTCCGTGGTCCTGGCACCTGCACTCCGGCGAGAATGATCAATGAACCCCATTTCGCCGATGACTTCACCGGCACCAAGAGAGGCCAGGGTCCGGTCGATATCGCCTCTGATATTTTTATAAATATCAACCCGGCCTGACTGAATAATCCAGACCGTTTCTCCGCTGTCACCCTCCTGAAAAAGGGTTTCTCCGGCCAACAGCATCCGCTTTTCGCAGACCGCGATAATCTTCTGGACATCTTCCGGAGAAAGTCCGGCAAACAGTCGACCTGCACCCCGCTCGTTACCAACCATTTCTGTGTCCTCCTCCAGTCTGGCTAAAGTTGTGTCTTGTCATCACTCCAGGGCCCCTTGAAACCGCTGCGTGAGAGCATCGGTCCAAATTCCTTCTTGCTGGGAGAACGGTCGTAAGCCTCCTGTGCCTCCACAGTATCGCTCTTGACCAGCTCCAGCAGTGCGTCGTTCAGGGTCTGCATGCCAAGGGCGCGTCCGGTCTGCATGATGGAAGGGATCTGGAAGGTCTTGCCTTCTCTGATCAGGTTGGAGATGGCACTGGTCACCACCAGAATCTCCAGGGCCGCGACCCGTCCACCGCCCTTTTTCTTCAACAGGGTCTGGGCCACCACCCCCTTCAGGGATTCAGACAGCATGGTGCGGACCTGTTGCTGGCGGTCGGCCGGGAACTGGTCGATCAACCGGTCAATGGTGGAGGGGGCGGTGTTGGTGTGCAGGGTGCCAAAAACCAGGTGACCGGTTTCCGCAGTCTCTATGGCAATCGCTACGGTCTCAAGGTCGCGCATCTCGCCGACCAGCACGATATCGGGGTCTTCACGCAGGGCGGCACGCAGGGCATTTTTGAATCCCTTGGTATGGGTGCCGACTTCACGTTGATTGATATGACACTGCTTGTCCTTATGGACAAATTCAACCGGGTCTTCAATGGTAATCAGGTGATCATCGCGGTTTTCGTTAATGTAGTTGATCATGGCCGCCAGGGTGGTTGATTTACCTGATCCGGTGGGACCGGTGACCAGTACCAGACCTTTGTCAAAATCACAGAAATTAAGCACAACCGGCGGCAGGCCCAGCTGTTCGGCTGTCAGGATCTTGGTGGGAATCTGCCGGAATACGGCTCCGATCCCGGCCAGATCCCTGAACACATTGCAACGCATCCGTGATCGTTCACCAAGTTCATAGCCGAAGTCGGTGTCGTTGGTCTCCTTGAACTCTTCGATATTTTTTTCCGGCATGATCGTATGCAGCATGTCAAACAGAACAGGCCCTTCAATTGTTTCCCGTCCAGGCATAAAGGCCATCGAGCCGTCAACCCTGACCATGGGGGCCTTGCCGCTCTTCAGATGCAGGTCGGATGCCTTCATGTCCAGCATCTGGTGAAACAGTTCATCAATATGCTGCGGTACCGCTCTGGATGGGGGTAACGAGGCTGCCTCGGCTGTAGCAGGCCCGGATTGGGATGGGGGATTCGACTGAGCTGTTGCTGTAGTCGCCTGTCTGATCTGCAGGCTGCAGCCTTCTGTTGTCTGATGAATATGCAGCTCAAAGCTGCCAAAGGCGGACTGGTGGGGAAGCACTGCGCTGCCGGTACCAAGCAGGGATTGATAATTCGGTGCTGCCTCAACAAGCAGCTGATGAATCTGTTCTGCTGTGGCCGGTTTGTTGGTTACCGGCCGTGACTGGCCTGATGTCACCATCTCCACAAAGGCACCCGGTTTCAGGACAAGTGCTTCGGCATGCTGCTTTTGCATCACTTCCAGATAACGGTCGATGACTGCCACGATGGACCTCCGCCTGCTACCGATAAGTTGTGATCTGGCAGTGAGTATAGCAGCAGGAGAACAGGAGTCAAATGGCGTAGAAAAAGAAAAGCCCTGCGAGGCAGGGCTTTGGTTGAATCAGGGAGGAGGGTGCTTATTTTTTCTTGGCCTTGGCAGCCTTGACCTTGAGATCTTTCAGCGCCTTGCCCGGTGAAAACTTGGCAGATGTCTTGGCAGCAATCTTGATTTCCTTGCCGGTCTGGGGGTTTCTGCCGGTACGGGCCTTGCGATGCACAGTGCTGAAAGAGCCGAAACCGACCAGCGTCAGTTTGTCACCGGCCTTCAAGGCTGCTTCAGTAGCGGCCATAAAAGCAGCCAGCGCCTTTTCTGCCTGCGCCTTGGTAATCCCTGCATCTGCTGCCATCTTTGCAACGAGATCTGCCTTCTTCATAGTGGGTACCCCCTTGGTTGGATGCAGTACAGAACGTCTTCTGTACCGGAAATCATTGCTGCGGATGATAGCACCAGTTTCTACGACTGCAAGCAGAAAGATGAAATAGAAACGGAAAATTGCATTTTTTTTGATCATGCGGTTAAAGAGCCGTCCGGCAGCGGTCCTGCTTTCAAGAAACAGTTGACACTGCAGGATGTCGGCAGTAATTAAGAAAGTCTGTGAAGCGGCTGCCTGCCGCTTCTTTTTTCAGATTCTTTGCGGAGGTGATAGATGACTATTGATGTGCTCCCGTTAGCCCCTGAACAAATGAAACAGAAGGTGACTGACGAGTCTCAACTTGGATTCGGCAAACTGTTTACTGATCGGATGCTCCTGGCAGAATGGACCCCTGATAAAGGCTGGCATAATGCCCGGATCAAAGCCTATGAACCGTTTATGTTGGATCCTGCAACAACCGTACTGCACTACGCGCAGGAAATCTTTGAAGGTTTAAAGGCCTACAAATGGGATGATGGCCGGATAGCACTGTTCCGGCCGGAGATGAATGCCCGTCGGTTTAACCTTTCGGCTCAACGGATGTGTATGCCGGAGGTTCCCGAAGAACTGTTTCTGGATGGTATCGACAAGCTGGTCGAGCTCGAGCAGGACTGGATTCCCACTGCACCGGGCACTGCACTGTATATCCGTCCGGCCATGATTGCCGTAGACCCCTACCTTGGCGTCAAGCCCGGCGACCATTACTACTTCTTTGTCATCCTTTCTCCGGTTGGCGCCTATTATGCCGCCGGCTTCAATCCGGTCAGCATCCTGGTGGAAGACCAGTATGTGCGTGCCGTGCAGGGGGGAACCGGAGAGGCCAAGACCGGCGGCAACTATGCCTCGTCTCTCAAGGCAGGGCTTGAGGCCAAGAAAAAGGGCTATGACCAGGTACTCTGGCTGGATGGCCGGGAACGGCGCTATATTGAAGAGGTTGGCGCTATGAACATGTTCTTTGCCTACGGTAACCATATTGTGACGGCGCATCTGACCGGGTCAATCCTGTCCGGTGTTACCCGCGAATCGGTGTTGCGGCTGGCAATTGAGTTGGGATGCACGGTTGAGGAACGTCTGATCGATGTCAACGAGCTGTTTGAAGACCTGCGCAGCGGCAAAGTTACCGAGGCCTTTGGCAGCGGTACAGCAGCTGTGGTCACGCCGGTGGGCAGGCTGGGTTACAAGGATGAGGCGCTGCAGGTGGGTAACGGCGGTGTCGGTGCATTAACCCAGAAGCTGTACGACACCCTGACCGGCATCCAGACCGGGAAGCTTGAAGACCGTTACGGATGGGTCAGGATTGTTGAGGCCGACTAACCGCGTGTCTGTCTGAACTGTGGAACGGGGCATTGGCCGGCTGGTCTCTGCCCCGTTTTTGTTGCAGGAGCATACAATGGAAACTGCCGAGATAACAGTCAAAACCAGTCACAGGACAGAGCTGCAGGCTATCACCACTGCCGTATCCGGACTGGTCAGGCAGCGGGGATGGCAGGACGGTATCCTGACCGTCTTTGTGCCCCATACCACCGCCGGTATCACCATCAACGAAAATGCCGACCCTGATGTGGCCCGGGATATGACCTGGTTCTTTGACGAGCTGGTGCCGGATTCTCCTCGTTTTCGCCATGCCGAAGGGAATTCGGACGCCCATGTAAAGGCCAGTCTGACCGGCTCATCTCTGCAGGTGGTGGTGCGCGGCGGCACACTCTGGCTGGGAACCTGGCAAGGGATCTATTTCTGTGAGTTTGACGGGCCGCGCAGTCGTTCGGTGCGGCTGGCTTTTCAGGGATAGGGGGTAGACCATGAGGACGATGCTGCTGGTGTTTACGCTGATGTCGGTGACGGTGACATCTGCACTGGCCGACGGAGATTATCGCGGGGATGATCGCTGTCCGTTGCCGAAGGAGTGGAGCAACTATTCCGAACCCTATTTCCCGCGTGACCATCCCCTCGAGTATCCGACCTTTTACAAGGCAGACCGGCCCGGCTGGTCCTGCTCCTATCAACGGGATGACGGGGTGATCGTCCAGTACGGCGACAGCCGCACGCCACAGGAACAGTGGCTGTCGGTGTTTGGCGGCAGTGACGGGGATACCAGATGACTCGGCTGCTTTCCTGAAAACGCTGTAACTAACACTAGTGAGGAGTCTTCGCATGGAAGAGGCAAAGAACTACAAAGGTACAATCGGCATTCTCACCGGAGGTGGTGATGTACCGGGACTGAACCCGGCCATCCGCGCCGTTACCTTCCGGGCGTTGCGTGAAGGGTACCGGGTTGTCGGTATCCGTCGCGGCTGGGCCGGCTTGATCGACATCATTCGCGACAAGGACGCCGATAACCGGGACAACTTCAGCTATCTGACGGACGAGGTCGTCAATCGGGCCGGACGAACCGGCGGTACCTTCCTGCATACCTCCCGTACCCGTCCCAGCTCGGTCAAGCGCAAGGATGTACCGGCCCATCTTCAGGATATCTATAACGAAGAGATAAACGACCTTACCCCCGAGGTACTCAAAAACCTGGAGTGGCTGGGGATTGACTGGATGATTCCGATCGGTGGTGACGACACCCTCAGTTACGGCGTACATCTCTACAAACAGGGAGTCAAGGTTGTTGCCATCCCCAAAACCATGGACAATGACGTGCCGGGTACCGATTACTGCATCGGCTTCAGTACCTGCGTCAGTCGTACCATCAGCCTGGCCAACACGCTGCGAACCTCAGCGGGTTCCCATGAACGGTTTCTTGTGCTTGAGGTCTTCGGGCGCTATGCCGGTTTTACCGCCATGCTGCCGACCATGGCCGGTGCTGCAAACCGCTGCGTCATACCGGAGTACAAATTCAATATTGACCGTCTGACCGAACTGATGGTTGCTGACCGTGAGATCAACCCCAGCAAGTATTCAATCGTAATGGTATCGGAAGGGGCCATGTTTGAAGGGGGCGAGATGGTCTTCAAGGACGCCGCCACGGATGCCTACGGCCACAAGAAGCTGGGGGGTATCGGGGATCTGGTGTCAGAGAAGCTCAAGGAGCTTTCACCCAGGTACAACAAGGGCAGAAAGATTGAGACCATTTACCAGAATCTGGGCTATCTGGTCCGTGGCGGTGACCCTGATGCGATAGATTCGATTGTGCCGATGGCCTACGGCAACCTTGCGCTTGATCTGGTGTTGAACGGTATCCATGGCCGGCTGGTGGTGTTGAAAAACGGTCGTTACGACAACGTTCCGCTGGATGTGGTTACCGCAACCAAAAAGATGGTGGATGTGAAGGAGTACTACGATGTGGAGCGTTATCACCCCCACTACCGCAAGTTTACCATGAAACCGCTGTTTATCATGACCAGCGATCTGGAGTAGGAAGGCGAGCCGGATACTATCCGTTACTGCACACAAAAAACGCCCCGCATGCATACAAAAGAGCGGGGCGTTTTTCTGTCTTGAACCGTTCTAAAACTTGACCCTGACCCCCAGGGTGCCGACATTGATGTCGTAGACCGGTGTACCGTCCCCCATCTTAAGCGAATAGATCCGGTACTGCAGGTACAGCTCCGTAGCGAACGGTTTAAATTCCTGCACAACCGCTGCCCCCACAGAGGTACCACGATCACCTGGCGCTGCACTGTTGTCGGAGCGGGATAGGTCAATGCCAAAGGCCGTGCTGCCCTGATTGGTCAGGTTGGCCAGCCAGCCCAGTTTTGCGTAGTAGCTAAAGGCATTCCTGTCGGTCTTTTTATCCAGCATGCCGCCGGAAAGGGTCAGGTTAAGGCCGCTTGCGGTATGCAGCAGAGAGAAGGAGCCGTCATACTGCAGCCTGCTGTCCTCAAGCCGGGGATTCGCAAGACCGAAACCGGCAGCTCCCTGCAAACCATACCCTTCACCAGCCCAGTACAGGCCAAGATCTGAACGCTGATTTGATACGATTGATCCGGCCAGATGGAGACCATACCAGGTCGGGCTGTCATAGCGCAGCCGTGATTTGACATTCAGGCCGTCGTAATCGGTAAAGACATCTGCCAGGGCTGTGTTCGTCAGCTGTCCGTTTTTTTTACGGAACAGGAGCCCACCGGCAATGTCCGCCACTGAGGAATACAGGATGATATCGGTTTTTGAGAGGTCGGATGCTGCGGTAAAGTAAGAAGCGGTATTACCTTTACCCAGGGAGAGCTTGCCGAATTTCTTGCTGGCCAGCGAGATATCTGCCCAGCGGGCATTTACGTAAGTGCCGGGCGCCTGATTGTCCTGCGATACCTTTGATGATTCGTCGGCGGTAAAGGCCATCTCCAACCGGGTTCCCAGGGTCAGGTCGTTGTTGAGAGCCGCGCTGCCCACCAACCTGAAGCGTGAGTTGGAGACGTTGTTGTCAACGTGGTAGAGGGCGGTTCCGGCGCCGTCAGCCACAACGTTCATGGCCCGGTTGACCTGACCGGACAGGGTCAGCCTGATCTTGTCGTTGCCTGAGGCAACAGCTGCAGGAGCCGCAGGTAAAGGGACAGGTTCAGGCTTGACCGGCTGAGTCGATACCAACGGCCGGTCGTCTGCGTTTTTAATCAGGCCGTTCACCTGCTGGTGCAGTTTCTGTAACTGCTCGTCCTGACGTTTGATCTGTTTGGCCTGTTGCTGTAGTACCAGTTGCTGTCGGCTGATGGTTTCCTGCAACTGCCGGAGCAGTTGCGGATCAATCCCGGCAGATTGCACTGAGGTTGAACAGACAAGGACCGTGGTTGTCAGCGCGATACTCGTGCAGGTTCGCATCAGTTTGCTCCAGGTGCTGTGCCGGCGCCGGAAGAGCGGTTTGCCAGAAGAACAAAGTATTTTTGGTCCATCTCCTGCAGATGCTCATGAATCACCTTGATTGCCAGAAAATCAACCAGCTCACCGGCTGAAATATCCCTTTTTTCAGCAACCTTTCGCAGCAGAAGGGCCTGCTCTTTCAAAAGAGCATGCTGACGCGCATGTTCATCAATCTCGCTATAGCCGATCCGTCGCAGCAACGCTTCCTCGTTTTCAAAATGGGTGTTGATATGCTGCAACAGCTCGTCCAGGGCTGCGTTGAACCGTAGCGGATCATTTTGGGAGGAGGACGCTTGCTCAAGCAGCTGATTGATCATCCTGACCAGCTCCTGATGCTCCGCGTCGATGCCTGGCTCGCCGCTGAGATAATCCGGCAGCCAGGCCAGCCTGATAACTGAGTGACTTGCAGCGGTGACGGTCTGCGGTTCAACGGTTTGGTAAAGTTCAACCGCATTGCCGCCCCCGTTTTTGGCCCGATACATCGCCTCATCTGCGGCGCGGAGCAGGTCGCGTTCCTTGTCGCCATGTTCCGGGTACAGGGCAACGCCGATGCTGCAGGAAACGGCAAGCGTTTTCCCGGCTGGTGTCATAAAGGGACGGTTCAGGGCACAGCGTATCTTTTCCGCCACGTTGCAGGCATCCTGCGGGGTCGCGATGGTCGGCAGCAGCACGGCAAATTCATCACCGCCGATCCTGGCAACCGTATCCGATTCCCGCATCGACTCAGTCATCCGCTGCGCTGCAGCCTGCAGCAGCCAGTCGCCGACATCGTGACCGAGTTCGTCGTTGATCGGTTTGAACTTGTCAAGATCAATGAAAAAGATCGCCAGTTTGAAACCGTGCCGCTGTGCAGACAACAGGGCCCGTTCAATCCTGTCACCAAAGAGCGCCCGATTGGGAAGGTCGGTCAGGTTGTCGTAGCTGGCCAGATGTTGTATCTGTTCTTCAATCTGCTTCATCTCGCTGATATCAACAATAATCCCCTCAAGTGCCTGGATCCGGCCTTCCTGATCAAAGACCGGTACGCCCTGCTCAAGTACCCATCTCTCACTGTTGTCTGCAGTCAAAATCCGGTACTCAAGCCGAACCGGTTGGCGGTCTTGCACGGCCTTCTGCCAGGCCTCCCAGAGTTGTTCCCGATACTGTGGAACAATCAGATCATTAAATGCCAACTGTTTGTTCATCACTAGGTCATCGCTGCGGTAACCGGTAAGCCCCAGGCAGCCTTCAGAAAGAAATTCCATGGTCCAGTCCCGGTCATAACGGCAGCGATAGGCCATGCCCGGCAGGTTTGCCAGCAGCACCGATTTGCTGCGCTCGCTTTCCTGCAGTGCGGCATTTGTCTTTTTCAGACGCAGGTTCCAGTAGAACGACAGGCCGATCAACAGGGCCAGACCAGCAGCAAGCCGCAGAACAAAGCCGTAATCCATCGGCTTGAGCACCGTGATGTTGATATGACGATTGGTGATCTCTTCCCGTTCCTGCGGGGTAATGGTGGCGATCCCCTTGTTCAGGATATCCCGTAACATCGGTTCTGATTTGAGTACGCCGATCCTCAGCCGGTTGGTGTATTCGTCATGAGCCTGCCCGGCGACCTTGAGCGTGAACCAGCCTCCCTTGCGAATGCTGTAGGCCGACACCGTAAGTGAACGCAGCGTCAGATCGGCACGGCGTTCGGCTACCGCCTTGAACACGTCCGACTCCGAGTTCCCGGTGTTCAGTATCTTCAAGTTCGGGTAGTCGCGGCGGACTTTCTCCTCAATTGAGGTGCCGCTGGGTACCGCTATGGTTTTGTCCTTCAGCAGGGCCGCGTCGGTAATAAAGGGATGCTCTTCGCGGGTGATAAAGACATTGGGGTCAAAAAAAAGCGGATCAGTGAAGATCAGCCATTGTTCACGTTTTGGCGTCTGATTCAAAAAGGGGAGTAGCAGCACCTTGCCGGCCTGGGAAAGAACCACTGCTTCATCCCAATCCTTGGCCTGAATGTAGATGAAGGTAACCCCCAGCCGTTCGGAGATCAACTTCATCAGGTCGGCTGCAATACCGGTAAAGGTTCCGTTGCTGTCCATCTGTGCATACGGCAGCCAGTCCGGATCTGGGCAGACGGTGATCGGACCGAGCTGTTCAAGGTAACGCTTTTCGGCAGGGCTAAGCGGAATACGCGATGCTGACGGGGCTGCCGCCGCCGTCTTCAACGGGCCTGGGGTTGTCGAACCGTTTGAAGATGTTGTCGTCGTAAGCAGCACCAGAGACAGGATAACCAGTAGAGTCAGTAGCTTGTGCGATGCTGTTTGAATGGTGGGACGATGTCTGGCGTTAGCGGCAGCAAGCATGGCAACCTTGAGTTTCTGTTGTGTATGGCGTATGAGCGGCGTGCCGCCAGGTCAGGCAGCAGTATGTTGACCCGTTTTCATGCATCTGTAAACTCTTCCTTCTTCAGCCCGTACTTCTTAATCTTGCGGTAGAGCGTGGCCACGTTCATCCCCGCTTCATTGGCCGAGATATCTACGGCTCCGCCATGTTTGCGCAGCAGGTCCCGCAGCAGATCCCGTTCAAACCGTTCCAGTGCCTCGGTAAACGGCAGGTCATCGGAAAGAACCGGCCCAGCCTGGACGGATGTCGGTACGATCCTCCCTTCAGGCAGATCAATTACCTGTCCCAGGGTGTCAAGGCTGATGTAGTCGCTGCCTTCCATGGCCATGCAGGCCTCAATCACGTTACGCAGCTGGCGGATGTTGCCGGGCCATTCAAAGGTGCAGAGGATCTGCATGGCGTTCTTTTCAAATCCCTTGACGGCAGTGCCGAATTTCTGGTTCTGCAGGTGGATGAAGTGGGCAGACAGAAGGGGAATGTCATCAATCCTTGCCCGCAAGGGAGGCAGATGCAGGTTGACGACATTGAGGCGGTAATAGAGATCTTCCCTGAAACTGCCGGTGCGAACCCCCTCCTTCAGGTCGGCGTTGGTGGCGGAGATGATCCTGACATCGACCCTGGTTGAGTGGGTGTCCCCAACCCGGCGGAACTCCTTTTCCTGCAGAAAGCGCAGCAGGGTCTTCTGGACATTCATCGGCAGGTTGCCGACCTCATCCAGAAACAGGGTGCCGCCGTCAGCCGCTTCAAGCAGTCCCTGACGGTTTTCCATGGCCCCGGTAAAGGCCCCTTTGCGGTATCCGAACAGCTCGCTTTCCAGGATGCTCTCCGGCAGGCCGCCGCAGTTGATGGCGATAAACTTGCTGTCCTTGCGGTTGGAGTGTACATGCACGGCCTGGGCGATCAACTCCTTGCCGGTGCCCGATTCGCCGGTAATCAGGATCGAGGTGTCCCTGGCGGCCACTTTGGCCACCTTGTCCAGTACGTTGCGCAGTGCCCCTGATCCGCCGATGATGTTGTCAAACTGAAGCTTCTCTTCCAGCTCGCGCCGCAACTCCCGGTTTTCTTCCGCCAGTTGGGCCTGCTGCAGGGCGTTTTTGACCCTGAAGACCAGTTCGTCCGGTTCAAACGGTTTGGTCAGCATGTCGTAGGCCCCTTTGCGCAGTGCCTGGATCGACATTTCAACGGTGGCATAGGCAGTGATGATGATCACCGGCAGGTCGCGACACTTCTCCTTAACCCGCTGCAGTACCTCCAGACCGGTCATGCCCGGCATCTTTATGTCGGTAATCACCAGATCCCATGCGCCGGGACTGAATTCTTCCATCGCCTGGACCGGATTGGTGTTGGTCCGCACCAGGTAGCCGCTGTCCAGCAGCACCTGTTCCATCATCCGGCAGAGGCCTTCCTCATTATCAATCAATAAAATTCTCTGTTTTTCAGTCATAACAGATCTTCCTCATGGTTTATCGGCAAGGCCACGGTTACCTTGGTCCCTTTACCGGGAGCGCTCTCCAGGCTGATTTCGCCATGGTGCATCTCTACAATCTGGCGGGTGATGGCCAGCCCCAGGCCGGTGCCCTTGGACTTGGTGGTGTAAAACGGTTCAAAAATCTTTTCCAGATTTTCAGGCGGTATGCCGTTGCCGGTATCACTGAAGCTGATCAAAATCCTTTGTTCCGGTCCGATTTCGGTTTTAACCTGCAGGGAGCCGCCCTCCGGCATCGCCCCGCCTGCATTCAGAATCAGATTGATAGCCACCTGGCGCATCTGGTCACCGTCCAGCATGATCCGGGGCAGGCCCTGCTCAAACTGCGGCGTGATTGCAACACCACGCATATCGGTATGATTGGCAGCAAATTCGATGATTTCTCCCAACAGTTCATTCAGGTCGGTCAGTTCCAGGGTGGGACGCGGGGTGCGGGCGTAGGAGAGCAGATCCTGCACGATCTTTTTGCAGCGTTTGCTTTCACGCTTTATTTCATGGATATATTTATAGTTGGGATCATCCTGGGCCAGTTTGCCTTCCAGGTAAGCCGAATAGCCGAGGATAACCCCCAGGGGGTTGTTGATCTCATGGGCCACGCCGGAGGACAGCACTCCCAGTGATGCCATTTTGCCCTGCTGGGCCAAGGTGTTTTCCATCTCTTTGTTACGCTGGATAATGTCGGTCATCCGGTTAAAGGCGGTCGCCATTTCAGCCAGTTCATCGCTGCCGTTGACCTCCATTCGTGCCTCCATATCACCTTTGCGGACCTTGCGGATAACATCGATCATGTGGGTAATGGGATTGATGGCCACGGCCGAGACATAGAACACCAGCAGGGTTGCCATGAAACCGACAATGCCGATCAGGATAATGGTGCTCAGGAAGATATGGTGTTTGATCGAGTTCGCTTCCTTGTAAAATTCATCTTCGTAGGAACCGACCGCAACAACCCAGTCCCATACCTTGAAATACTCGTACTTGACAATCTTCATACGGGGTTTGGCATCCCTTGTGTTCTGCCAGGGGTAGCGGATCCAGCCGCTTTTGTTCTCGATCATCTCGCGGATAAACGGATTGCCGTCGGAGTCCTTTGCATCAATGATGTTGCGTCCTTCGGACTCCGGGTGGATCATCAACGTGCCGTTGCGGTCAATACAGTAGATATAACCGGTCTTGCCGACCCGTTTGTTTTTGATCTTCTCCTTCAGGGCGGCAAAGGCTTGTGACTTGAGCTCATTGGAAAGATCGCCGGAAATGTCATGGCGATAATCCTGATACTGCTTGTCGTAGGAACGCAGCAGGTCAATCGTGAATTCAGCCATATGCTGCAGGTCATCTTTGCTGGTCTGGGTTATGCCCAGGTAGGCCTTCTGATTGGCAATAAAACCGGTTACCAGCGCCACGACGATGATCGGGGTAATGACCAGCGGCAGTACCAGCAGCAACAGCTTGCTGCGCAGTTTTAACTTTTGGAGAAATGCTTTCACGGTGGCCTCTTGAAACCTTCCTGTATGGGCTGCTTAGCGGTTTTTGATCTTTTCCAGCAGGCTTGCAATCCTGGCGGACTGAAGGTCGGAGATCGTTTTAAACCTGACGCCGATACCAGGCAGGTAGTTGCCCTGATCTCCCCAGGGACGAATCCAGCAGACCTCGGCGCTGATTGGGGTCCTGTCCTCAAAACCGACAAAATCTATCATTACCTGCTGCCCGTAGGTTATCCGGTTGTCAGTGAAAAACAGAAAACAGCCATTGGAGGAGACATTCAGGGTTGCGGTCTTCTGGGGGGAGGGTCCGGCATCATCGCAGTGTAACAGGGCATTTAAAAACAGTGGATACCGGTCTTTCGGGGAAACCAGACGCGGGGTGAATCCTTTACAGATCTCGGCAAATTCTTCAAGTGATCTGGCAGTCCCCTGTGTACCGGTTGCGGTCAGCAGTTTGACCGCGTCGGACGCCGGGGCAATATTCAGGTAGGCGCTTGGCAGCGCCTTGAGAATATCTTCAATATCCGCCTTTTCACCGGCTGAAGATTTGGCCATGATCGGCATGTCCAGCAGGATGCCGCTGAAAGGGGTTCCTGCAGCCAGCACACAGACCTCCTTCAATCCTGAAATGCCAAGGCAGGAGATACCAAGCCGGTCAAGGGACTCTCGATAAAGTTGGGTGCGGCTTGCACTGCGTGAAACCAGCAAGACAAGAGGACTGCTCATAAACGTGCACCTCTCGGTTTTGTATACAGTTCGTTTGATAGTTTTCTTGTTGCATAAATGCGACACGGCTGTAAAGAAAAAACTGCTATTTGCAAAAGAGCAAATGATAGTGTCTTTGGGTGTTTAAGCGCACAAAAAATCTGAAACGCTGTTTGCAGTGCTGCAACCGGGATAAAATGATCCGGAGGCTGAATCAGTAGCTGGAGCTGTAACATGCCTATCTTACGTGGGTTGGGTGTATTTGTCCGGTTCGATCACTTTGGCACGTCAGTTGCGTTAGCAATGAAAAGATTCGTTGTTTAGTGCCAAAATCATCCAAACTGGGAGGGTGTTCAATGTCTGATCTGAATCCGCACAAAAGTAAAGGCTGGCAAGTGGTAATAGCCGGTACCGGTATCAACCTGGCTTTGGGGGTCCTGTACGCCTGGAGTATCTTTAAAGAGGCGATTGTCGGTTCCATCAAGGCCGGTGGGCCTGGCGCCTTCCAATGGGAGCTCACTTCAGTGGGAACCCCCTATGCTGTTTGCTGTCTTACCTTCGCCTTTGCCATGATCATCGCCGGCAAGGCCCAGGACAAGATCGGGCCGGCCAAGACAGCCCTGATCGGCGGCCTGCTGGTTGGAGCCGGTTTTGTGCTGTTGGGCTTCACCACCAGTTTTGCAGGCTGGGTGCTTGGATTCGGTATCCTGGCTGGTGCCGGTTTCGGATTCGGTTACTCTGCTGCAACGCCTCCTGCCATCAAGTGGTTTTCTTCTGCCAAGACCGGTCTGGTGGCCGGTATCGTTGTGGCCGGTTTCGGCCTGGCACCGGTCTACATTGCGCCTCTGGCCAAGTTCCTTTTGGGCCAGTTCGGTATCCAGAACTCCATGCTGATCCTTGGTATCGGCTTTCTGGTGGTGGTCTGCGGACTCTCCTTCCTGCTGGTGAACCCGCCCAAAGGGTATGTGCCCCGTGAAGTGTTGCGCGGCTATTATCCTGCCCTTGATGCTGAAAAGAAGAAAAAGGAAGAATCAAACGCCACGGTCAGCGAAGTGCTTCGTTCCCCCAAGTTCTATGTACTCTGGATCTGTTTCTTCATCGGTGCCGGTGCCGGCCTGATGGTTATTGGTAGCGTGGCCGGCATGGCCAAGAAGAGTATGGGCGAGATGGCCTTTGTTGCCGTTGCGATTGCTGCGGTTGGTAATGCCGCCGGCCGGATTGTTGCCGGGGTGCTGTCAGACCGGATCGGTCGCCGGGCCACCCTGTTTATCATGTTAGCCTTTCAGGCAGCCCTGATGTTTGCCGCCATTCCGATCACTGCCAATCCCAACGCGGTCATGCTGGTAATCCTGGCTACTTTCATGGGGTTCAACTACGGTTCCAACCTGGCCCTGTTCCCCTCCTTTGCCAAGGATTACTGGGGACTCAAGAACTACGGCCTGAACTACGGAGCCCTGTTTACCGCCTGGGGGCTTGGTGGTTTTGTGCTGGTACAGGCAGCCGACAAGATCAAGGCGATGCCCAACGGCAACAACAACTCCTTCATTGCTGCCGGTGTATTGCTGGCCTGCGGAGCTGCGCTCTCGATCTTTCTGGCTGACAAAAAGAAGGCGATCGCCGGCGAAGCAGCACCTTCCCGCTGGCAGGAGTTCTGGGCAGAATTCTCCCTTGGCCTCAAAGTGTTCCTCGGTTTTGAGGCACCACAGGTCCGTGCACCTCGTAACTGGGATGCGATTGAGAAGGGACGCGCCTGATCGGCAGTCGCACAAAGGTAAAACAGGAGAGCCCCGCATGTCGGGGCTCTTTTTTTTTGAGCCGTATCAGGATAGAGTATAGAATCATGCATCAGGCAGACCTGCAAGGAGGAACGTATGGAACGTGCCTTGATCGATACCATGCTGGATCCCGCCATCTACCCGGAACCCACCGCACAGGTGCAGCACCTGCAGACACATATCTCACATATCTTTCTGACTGATCGATATGTCTATAAAGTCAAGAAACCGGTGGACTTTGGCTTTCTTGATTTTACCTCGCTGGAGAAGCGTCATTTCTACTGCCTTGAAGAGTTGCGCCTGAATCGCCGTCTTTCCCCGGATATTTATCTTGATCTGGTACTGTTGCGGGATGACGGAGCAGGTGGTGTCTGCTTTTCCGGTGATGGAACGGTTGTTGAGTATGCGGTCAGGATGCTGCGGATGCCGGAAGAGCGGATGATGTCTCGTATGCTTGAGTCGGGTGGCGTTACGACTGAACATATTGACGCGATTGCGCGAAAGGTAGCTGTGTTCCATGCCGAGGCAGCACGCGGAAACGGTATTGAGCTGTTCGGAAGCATTGAAGCGATTCGCGATAACTGGCTTGAGAATCTGCGGCAGACCGAAGCGTATCTGGGGCGAACCCTTTCCCGGCGCGATCATCGTCTGATAGCCGACTGGGCCTTGCAGTTTCTTGCAGAGCATGAGGCCTGTTTTCATCAGCGGATATATGAAGGCTATATCCGTGAGTGTGATGGCGATTTGCATAGTGAAAACATCTGTCTGGATGGGCAGGTGCATATTTTTGACTGTATCGAATTCAATGAAAAGTTCCGTTACAGTGATACCGCTGCAGATGTTGCCTTTCTTGCGATGGATCTGGAAAATCACGGCAGACGCGATCTTGCAGAACGGTTTGTGGAGCAGTACTTGCGTGTTTCCGGAGATGCCGACCTGATTCAGGTGCTGCCGCTCTATCTCGCCAACCGGGCCTTTATTCGAGGCAAGGTAGAGAGTTTCCGGTTGGACGATCCGCTGATTACAGCGTCTGATAAGGCTGCTGCAGGAGCCAGAGCGCAACGGTTTTTCAGGCTGGCTCGCGGTTATGCGCTACGCGGGCAACTTGGCAGAACCCTGTTTATCACCTGTGGCCCAACCGGATGCGGGAAGAGCACTCTTGCTGCTGAGCTGGCTTTTCAGCTGGGCTTGCTGCACCTTTCGTCTGATCATGAACGGAAGCGCCTGGCCGGAGTTGAACCAACCGAACGGAACAGCACGATTTACAGCCAGGCCTGGAATCAGGCTACCTATGATCGCCTCTTTGAGCTAAGCCGGTCAGCCCTTGAGGCTGGTGTGCCGGTTATCGTTGATGCCACATTCAGAACCGCTCAAGAACGGCGACGTTTTTTGCAGATGGCCTCTGATTCAGGTGCCGCCAGCGTACTTCTGGGGCTTACGTGCCCGTCCGAGCTTGCGCGGCAGCGACTGGAAAAACGTGAAAAGCAGGGAAATGGCGTTTCTGACGGGACCTGGCAGGTGTATCGGCAGCAGATGGCTGTCTTTGAAGAACCTGCCCCTGAGGAGACGGCGCTGATCTCTCTCGATACAACACATACAGCGATTGAACTGGTGGACCAGATCTTTGAAAAACTCGGTCTTTTGTCGCCTGAAAAATAAAAATAAAGGTTGCGTATTTTTTTGGATACATACTGAAAATAGTGTGCTAGGGTGTTTTATCTTTTGAAGTTAACAATCCCGGTGACTTTAGGAGTCTCCGGGATTTTTGTTTTTCAGACACCCGTGACATCACGGGTGCATTACACCAAGCAGAATGCAGAAGGAGAAGTAGGGTATGACACAAGGCAGGGTTAAGTGGTTCAATGACAGCAAGGGGTTTGGTTTTCTGGAGCAAGATGGTGGCGAGGACGTTTTCGTACACTTCTCCGCCATTAACGGCAACGGCTTCAAGTCCCTTGCTGAAGGTGATACGGTTCAATTTGAAGTAGTCAAAGGTCCCAAAGGCCTCCAGGCTGCAAACGTAACCCGCGTTTAACACGGAATACGTACAGGTAGTAGCAAAAAGCCCCGGCCAAGGTCGGGGCTTTTTGCGTCATGGACAGGAAATAACAATCAGAAACCGGTTCAGTGCCTGCCTGGATTTCAGAAAGTCCTGTACAGCCTCTGGGCCCTCTGAAAGCCGACTGCTCAAGGTGTATTCCTGCTCAAGCCAGACCAGCCATGGCAGTGATCCCAGGAGTGAAAAATTGTAAACTGTTTCCATTTTGCGCAGCACGGCTTCCTCAAGCTCCCGCCCTATCTCCTGAGGTGTTGCCGCGTAATGGGTTGGAAAGGCAACCGCTGAACGATCAAGGGAGTCCATGTAGTCCTGCTTTTCCTTGCTGGTAAGAGAGCTGAACGCCACCGCACACCAGTGTGGCTGTTGCGTTGAAAGCAGGGAGCGACAGGAGAGGGGGCGAACCGGATAGATGCCGCAGCAGCCGGCTTCATCGAGAAAAGGACAGGACAGGCCCTGTTGGCGGTACGATGTGAGCCAGTCCTTAAGGGTTTCCGCCTGGTCTGCCAATGACCTTATTGGTGCTATCTGTCGCTGCAGCCGATCAGTCTGCTGATCGTTCAAGGCTGCTGCTATCTGCACAGCCTCCGGAAACGTACAGTTGACCACCAGAGAACAGCAGGAACTGCATTCGCGACCACAGTACACCGTTCCGCCACGCTGCCGGTATTCACTGCTCCAGGCGTTACAAAGCTGATCGAGGCAGTCCTGTTTCTGTCTGATATCATGGATCAACGTTTCAATCATGTGGCAGGCCTCTTTCAGGTGATGGACTGATGATACGGCGCCGTGCGTCTCTTTGCAATCCTAAGTCTTGTTCTTGTCCTGAATTGGGTTATAGTTGCGGTATTATCATTCAGGAGGGCCAGATGAACAGCTACTATGTCCCGGTGGGGGTTGAGAGTATTGAGCCGGATCTGTTTCCTGATGTGGCGCTGTATCTTCGCAGTGGCGGCAACTATGTGCTGTACAAGAGCCATGGCAGAAACTTCTCCAGGCAGGATGCGGTTCGTCTGACCGCAAACAGTATTGAATTCCTGTATGTCAGCCCGAGTGATATGGAGGTCATCACCAGATATCTAGAGGAGAATGCCGAGCGATTATTGCAGAGCGATAAATTTGACGGTAAGACAAAAGGCAAAATCATCTATCAGACCTCGATTAACTTTGTGGGAGATCTGTTTCAAAATCCTAAGAAAGTCAGTGATTTTGATCGTAGCAAACGCTTGATGGAAAATCTGTTGATGTACCTTTCCAGTGATCGTGATGCCCTGTCCTCGCTTGAAACAGTGATGACTCACAACTATTATACCTTTGTACACAGTCTGCAGGTTACCGCTCTTTCAATCCTGTTGCATGCTGAAGCCTACAATCTTGCCCGTGACGAACTGGTTGATGTAGGGATCGGAACACTGCTGCATGACTTCGGCAAGACCTTTACACCTCAGCAGATTCTGAACAAAACCGGCAAGTTGACGGACGATGAGATAGCGATTGTCAAACGTCATCCTGAAGAGGGGTACTGCTATCTCAAGGAAAACACTCGTCTGAATGAGATTTCACTCGCCATTGTACGAGATCATCATGAGCGGGCAAACGGGAACGGCTATCCGCGCGGACTCAAGAAGACCGAAATTTCCCGCAGCGCACAGGTTGGCGGCATCTGTGATGTTTACTGTACGCTTACCATTGATCGTAGCGGCGGTAAGGCGTTGCCGCCCTATCTGACGCTTCAGGTTATGCGTCAGGAGATGAAAGGTGCCTTTGATGAACGTCTGCTTGGCATACTTGAATCATTAACCTGTACGGAGGAGGCTCCTCAGCATGTGCTGTAGGACCCCTGTAAGGAAATTGTACACGACTCCACCTTTGAAAGAGTATTTGCATGCATGAAAAAATTTACGTCATCGGTCACCGTAACCCTGATACCGACTCTATCGCTTCAGCACTTGCCTATGCTGCCTTCCGGCGCAGTCTTGGACATGAAAATGTTATTGCTGCCATGGCCGGTCGTCCAAACCCCCAGACCAGTTACATTCTCACCCGCCTCGGGATAGCGCCGCCGCTTTACCTGGCTGATGTCCATCCCAAGGTGCGGGACGTGATCAGCCGCAGCCCGGTCACTGCACCGGCTGATCTGCCGCTGCGGGATGCCCTGGAGCTGTTTCATCGTCATTCTGTCCGTGTCTTGCCGGTGGTGGACAGTGAACAGAAACCGCAGGGGATAGTGTCACTGCTGAAGCTGTCTGAAAAGTACCTCGTGGCCGGTACGGACCGCCGTCGAGGGGTTGACAGCTCTTTGGCCTCATTGAGCCGCTGTCTGGAGGCGGCGTTACTGTGCGGCGAATTGTCCGATCGGATGGAACACCTGCATCTGTTCATCGGTGCCATGACTGAAGAATCCTTCAGCAAACGGATTGAGGGCTATGATCCGGCCAGCCTGCTGATTATGACCGGGGACCGTCCTTCGATCCAGCAATCAGCCATTGAGATCGGGGTGCGGCTGCTGGTTGTCACCGGAGGCCTGCCGATGCGTCCTGATCTGCTGAAGCTTGCACGGGAACGGGGAGTGACGGTTTTGCTGACACCCCATGATACTGCTACGGCTGCCTCACAGGCCCGACTTTCAACGCCGCTTGCCTGTTTTGTGGATCAGAAGTTTGAGCGGATCGGCGTGATGGAATCAGTAGAACATCTGCGTCTCAAACTGTTGCACTCCGGTGAGCCGGCGGTCATTGCGGTAGAGGAAGACGGCAGTATCGCCGGAGTAGCCACCAAATCATCCCTTTTGACACCGTTACCGTATGCGTTGATTCTGGTGGATCACAATGAGCTTTCCCAGGCAGTTCCTGGGGCTGAATCAGTAGAGATTCTTGCTGTTATTGATCATCACAAGTTGGGCAACCCGCCCACCAACCAGCCGATTACCTTTATGGCTGCGCCGGTGGGCAGCACCTGTTCGATTGTGGCCTCGCTCTACCGTGAGCGCGGTATGGAGCCGGAACAGCATATCGCTGCCCTGCTGCTGGCCGGGATCATGTCTGACACCGTGATTCTCAAATCTCCAACAACCACGACTCGTGACCGTGAACTGGTTGCCTGGCTTGAACCGATTGCCGGACTTGAACATAGTGCCTTTGGCAAAGATATTTTTGCCTCCTGCAGTGGATTTTCTGCCCATGCAAACCTCGAAAAGGCTGTGCGTGCAGACTTCAAGGAGTTCAGCGCCGGTGAGACCCTGTTTGGAGTCGGCCAGGTAGAGGTTGTCGGTTTTGATGAGTTCTATGAGCTGAAAGACCGGTTATGGGACGTATTACGTCAGGTAAAGCAGTCTGACAAGCTTGATCTGGCCGGTTTGATGGTCACTGATATTTACAGTGAGACAACCCTGTTTCTGGCAGAAGGCAAGAACGAGCTGGCCCATCTGATGGGTTATCCCCAGGTGGAACCGCACCTGTATGAGCTGAAAGGGGTTATGTCCCGCAAAAAACAGATGGTGCCGCATCTGTTAAAAGTTTTAGGTGCGCTTTAGGTAGCGGCTGATCGCTTGGCAACAAGGTACTCGCTGGTAATCACCTCATAATGATTGCAGTGGGTGCGCATCTTCCAGGCATGTGAGCCCGTCCGGGCAATGGACCAGGCGGGTACAAGAATCCGGTCTTTTCCTTCCAATAATGCTCGGACATTATTTTTGCCTCTTCCCGGGTAGGGGCCGCTTACGGTTCCACCCAGCCAGCGTTCTTCAGGGGCAGCTGTAGTGGACCATGAGAACGGGTCTGCAAACAGAAATGAGGCGCCTTCAGTCGTTGCTACCCGGTTCATTTCAAACAGGTGAGCAAGGGGGTAGCTGACACGGTCCAGCAGATTCAGAGAGGCAATCTGGTCAAAGCTGTTGGCGCTAAAGGGGAGCCGTAGCGCGTCGGCAATCACAAACTCAACATTATCGGTGCGCCATGACTCAGGCAGAGACAGATGAAACGTTTCGGTCAGGTTGCCTTCCAGGGGAAGAGAAAAATCCAGTCGCCGTTGCTGAGCAAGTCTTCGGGCTGTCTTGATGAAACCATGGGAAAGGTCACAGCCTACGGCCAGACGGCAGCGGTTGGCCATCTCAAAGGTGATCCTGCCCACTGAACAGCCCGCATCAAATCCTGCGGTAGCAGATTCTGACAGATAGTCTGCCCAAGGGGCAGAAGTATCCTCAATCAGCTGGTTTCCTAAAAGGTCACCGTAGTGACTCCAGAGGTAGCGGTCAGTCATCCCCTTTTCTTCATAGCGCCATTGTGCACCGGCAGGACTGCTGTCAGGATCAGGCAACAGACAGGCAATCCCATCCTTTATGGGAAATCGTTTCCTGCATTTTGAGCAGCTCAGGGTACCGGTAATGATATCGCCATCATCCTCATGCACTGCTGTCAGACTTAAGGGGTATTCCTTTGGGAGACAGGCAGGGCAGATCAGGTGTGGCAGCAGGAATTGTTTCATGGCAATGGCTGTGGTCATCCCTGGGTGGTAATGTTGAGGAACTGAAAGCTCGGCTGAGTATACTGCAGACTGCCTTTGGATGGCAATCGGCAGGTTGCCGTGATGCCGCAGCCTGGTGCAGGCCGATCACCGGTTTTCTACTCGACTTTCTTTTAGACGAGTTTTTTCTGCTCAGATGTTCCATATCGTATCCCTTTTCTGATCGTATTGCGATGGCCGTTTTTTAGTGTAAACTACACTTGGATAAACGTACCTGTTTTGACTGCTTTTGACGTAGGGGGGAACTATGCAGCATCATGTCGTTGTTATTCTTGTCCTTGCGGTGTATCTGCTGCCGGGGTGGCATCAGTCGGCTGCTGATCTGTTCCAGTACACTGACAGAGACGGCACTGTCGTTATGGTGGATGATGAAGGAAAAATTCCCAAGCAGTATCGGAAAAACGTCAGAAACAGTCGTTCATCCACTGGTGGCGATGATCGACATACCGGGGTGACGGTGCGTGGAAACAAGGTCATTGTACCGGTAACCCTCAATTTTCGCAGCGAGACCGTGCAGGCCCGTCTGCTGCTGGATACCGGAGCCGGCATAACCACTATCAGTCCCAACCTCGCAGCGCGTTTGGGGATCAGGCCGGAGCATACCCGACAAAGCTACGGCAGGGTTGCTGACGGCAGTGTTATTACCGCTTACAATACTGTGGTTGATTACATGCAGGTCGGGCCGAAAGTGAAACACAGTGTTGAGGTTGCGGTGCTGCCGATGAACGGCCCCTCAATGGGGTTTGACGGCCTGCTGGGGATGAATTTCCTGGGGGATTTCCGCTACCATATCAATTTGGGCAGTCAGACTATCGAGTGGGTTAAGCATTAGCAAGCCCTGCCAAGAAATCCAGGGTCTCCTATTTCGTTTGACCTTGGATCGCTGAACTGGTACTCTCACAATCATTACACGCTGTTCCAGGAAGATCACGAGTTAGAAAGCACTTGTAGCCCCGGACAAATTCGGGGCTTTTTTCTTGAGCACCACAGAAAGAAGGAAGTAGATGCCGTTTCAAC
>CAZOTC010000014.1:0-22680 GCA_964582605.1 uncultured Geobacter sp.
GCGAATTGCTCTGTACTGTATGGTAGGTTGTAAGCACCTGTTCTAAAGGAGTCACACAATGTCACGAATCGGGAAATTGCCGATTGAAGTACCTAAAGGCGTAACTGTAACCTTAAACGATTCAGTGTTAACAGTTAAGGGGCCAAAGGGAGAATTGAGCCGTTCTATAATGGCTGAAGTTTCTGTTGTTATTGAAGACGGTAAGATCTGCGTCACTCGTACTGATGAGAGTATAAAATCTCGTTCGGCACATGGACTTACCCGCACACTGGTTAATAACATGGTTGTTGGTGTAACCACAGGCTATCAATCTGATCTTGAGATTAATGGTGTTGGTTATAGAGCTGAGGTTAAAGGTTCAGAGTTGGTTCTCAGTCTGGGTTACTCGCATCCGGTTGTTTACCCGTTACCCTCCGGAATTTCTGTCGATGTTGAAAAAATGACAAAACTTGCTGTTAAAGGTATCGATAAGGAACTGGTAGGACAAACTGCGGCAAAAATACGTTCTTTCCGTGGGCCTGAGCCGTATAAAGGCAAAGGTATTAAGTATGCCTCTGAGACAATTCTCCGTAAGGCTGGCAAGACCGGTAAAAAATAGGAACCTGTAACAGGGTAAGGAGCAAAGTCGTGGGAAAGACATCACAAAAGACCATTACTCGCCTTAAGCGTCAGGTTAGAGTACGCAAGAAAGTGACAGGTACTGCTGAAAGACCGCGTCTGAATGTCTTCAGAAGTTCAAATCATATTTATGCGCAACTGATTGATGACATACGGGGTGTAACCTTGGCTGCTGTGTCAACTTGTACTGAAGGAGTTGCGCAATCTGGGGTACATACAGGGAATAAAACATCGGCTGCTGCAGTAGGCACTGCAATCGCTAAAGCAGCCTTGCAAAAGGATATTCGCTCCGTAGTTTTCGACCGCAACGGATTTCTCTATCATGGCCGTATACAGGCTCTTGCAGACGCGGCTCGGGAAGCCGGTCTTGATTTCTAAGTTTTCACTCTCCCAGGGAGGTTGGTAGTGAGCAGGATTAATGCGAACGATTTGAACCTGACAGATAGGGTTGTGCACATAAGCCGTGTGGCTAAGGTTGTTAAAGGTGGCCGCCGCTTCAGTTTCTCGGCTCTTGTAGTGGTTGGTGATGCCGGTGGACACGTTGGATATGGGCTCGGCAAGGCAAATGAGGTGCCTGAAGCTATCCGCAAAGGTGTTGAACAGGCTAAAAAGAACCTTATCAAGGTGCCGGTTAATCAGAGTCAATCGATACCGTACGAAATAATCGGACGTTTCGGTGCGGGTCGAATCCTTATGAAACCTGCTTCTCCTGGTACTGGCGTTATTGCTGGTGGTGCTGCTCGCGCTATCTTTGAAGCAGCCGGTATTAGTAATATACTATCCAAATGCCTCGGCTCCAACAACCCACACAACGTTGTTAAGGCGGCTTTTGAAGGGTTACGTCTGCTTAAAACTCCAGAAGAGCTGACTGCACGCCGTGGTCTGGCTGAATAAATTGTTATACGACTCCCTGATTAAGGAATTTATGCCATGAGTAACAAGCTGGAAATTACACTGATAAAAAGTACTATAGGTGCTTCAGACAAGCAGTGTGCTGTTGTACGAGGCCTGGGTTTGCGGCGTTTGCATCAGACCGTTTCCTTGCAGGATTCGCCTGAGACACGTGGAATGATAAATAAGATTAGTCATATGCTGAAGGTTAAGTAAAGGACGGTTGACTCCATGGAACTGAATAGCCTCCGACCCGCACTTGGGTCGACTAAGAATAGAAAACGAATTGGTCGTGGTATTGGTTCTGGTCACGGCAAGACAGCAACAAAAGGTCACAAGGGTCAAAAAGCACGTTCTGGTGGCAGCATCAAGCCTGGTTTTGAAGGCGGCCAGATGCCTCTGCAAAGACGTCTTCCTAAGCGTGGGTTCCGACCTCTGGAACGAAATGAGTTTGTACTCATTAATCTCCAACAGCTTGATGTATTTGAAGCTGGAAGTTGTGTTGATCGTGATGCGATGAATGCTAAGGGCCTGTTGAAGAAATCTGATCTTCCGGTTAAAGTTCTTGCAAACGGTGAGCTGACCAAAGCACTGACAGTTAAGGCAGACAAATTTAGCAAGTCAGCCATTGAAAAAATACAGGCTGCTGGTGGTAAAATTGAAGGTGTCTGCGCGTGCTAGAAGCTTTTCAGAACATCTTCCGTATTCCTGAACTAAAGAGGCGGGTGCTGTTCACATTAGGAATGCTGGCAGTTTATCGAGTTGGCTGTCATATTCCTACTCCTGGCATTGATTCGATTGCATTATCACATTTTTTCAAACAGGCTCAAGGAACTTTACTTGGACTTTTTGATATGTTTTCTGGTGGTGCTTTGGAACGTATGTCAGTTTTTGCGCTTGGTATAATGCCATATATTTCGTCTTCAATTATTTTTCAGCTATTAACTGTTGTCGTACCAACAATTGAAAAACTGTCTAAAGAAGGTGAGTCTGGACGCAAAAAAATAACACAGTATACCAGATATGGAACGGTGTTGCTTAGTATTGTGCAAGGTGCCGGAATTGCAATAGGACTTGAGAGTATGCGTGGCCCTGCCGGTGAACTTGTTGTTCCAACTCCTGGGTGGCAATTCCGTCTGATGACCATAATCACGCTGACAGCAGGAACAGCCTTTATCATGTGGCTTGGTGAGCAGATGACTGAGCGTGGTATTGGTAACGGTATATCACTCATTATTTTTGCAGGGATCGTCGTGACAATTCCTGCAGCAATAGGAAATACGTTCAAGTTGATAAATAGCGGTAACCTTTCGCTCTTTTCACTAATTTTTGTTTTAGTTCTTATGGCTGCAGTCATTGCCGCTATTGTTTTTGTTGAACGTGGGCAAAGAAGATTGCCGATCCATTATGCCAAGAGGGTTACCGGGCTGAAAACTATCAGTCCTCAAACCTCACATTTGCCTCTAAAAGTCAACATGGCAGGTGTTATCCCTCCAATTTTTGCATCATCAATCATCATGTTTCCAGCAACTGTTGCCAACTTTATCAACATTCCTTCTGTGCAACAGTTCGCAAAAATGCTGACTCCTGGAAATTGGCTGTATAATATTTTTTATGTTGCTTTTATTGTTTTCTTTTGTTATTTCTACACGGCTGTAACATTTAATCCTGTTGATGTGGCTGAAAACATAAAAAAACATGGCGGATACATCCCTGGAATTCGTCCTGGTAAGGAAACCTCTGATTATATGGACGGTATTCTTACACGTTTAACGTTTGCCGGTTCGATATACATCTCCTTGGTGTGTGTGTTGCCTTCAATCCTGATTGAAGGGTTTAAGATGAACCTACCGTTCTACTTCGGCGGCACATCATTGCTTATTGTGGTTGGTGTTGGCATGGATACAGTTGCTCAAATTGAATCTCATCTTATTACACGCAATTATGAAGGTTTTCTTAAGGGCGTTCGTATTCGTGGGCGGAGGTAGCCATTATGGATCTGGTACTTTTCGGTCCCCCTGGTGCTGGCAAAGGAACTCAGGCTCAGTTTATTGTAGAAACATACGGAATACCGCAGATCTCTACTGGTGATATGTTGAGGGCTGCAGTTAAGGCTGGAACGCAACTTGGTTTACGGGCGCAACAGGTCATGCAGTCTGGCGGTTTGGTATCCGATGAGATTGTACTCGGAATTGTTGAACAAAGGTTGCAGGAACAGGATTGTGTGGCTGGTTTTGTTCTTGATGGATTTCCCCGCACCATTTCGCAGGCCGATGTGCTAGAAACAATTCTTTCTAATTCTTCGCGTGCAATACAGCACGTATTATCGCTTGAAGTTGCATCAGATGAGCTGGTTGCCCGTTTGTCTGGCAGGCGTTCGTGCTCTGTATGCGGTAAAGGCTATCATCTGGTTTTTGATCCGCCTTTACGTGACGGCGTCTGTAATGCTTGTGGTTCGGTATTGATTCAGCGTGAAGATGATCGCGAGGATACGGTACGTAACAGACTTGCTGTCTACGAACAGCAGACCGCTCCTTTGAAGGAGTATTACATGTCTAAAGGCCTTTTGCGACCTATAGTCGGCGTTGGTTCAATTGCTGAAATTCAGCAGAGGATTAAGAAGGCTCTGGAGTCGTAATAAATGATTGTCCTTAAATCTCCCCGTGAGATAGAAAGGATGAGAGTTCCGTGTAAAATCGTAGCTGAAGTCCTTCAGGTTTTGAAAGAGCGAATAACACCTGGTGTTACAACCATGGAGTTAGAAGAGCTGGCTTTGGCTGAGGTTAAAAAACATAAGGCAGTACCGGCGTTCAAAGGGTATGCAGGATTTCCGTATGCTTTATGTTGTTCTCCGAATGAGTGTGTCATACATGGAATGCCAAACAAAAAGCCATTGCTAAATGGTGATATTATCAGTATTGATTTCGGTGTTCTTTATGATGATTTTTATGGTGACGCAGCAGTCACAATTCCAGTTGGTGAAATATCACAAGAGGCACAACATCTTTTAAGCACCACAGAGAGTTCACTCTATGTAGGTATAGAGCGGGCAGTTGCAGGACTAAGACTATTTGATATTTCTCATGCTATTCAGGATCATGTTGAATCATCTGGTTATTCTGTAGTCAGAGATTTTGTTGGGCATGGTATTGGTAAAAAATTGCATGAAGAGCCACAGGTACCAAACTACGGTAAGTCTGGCCGAGGGGTACAATTAAAAAATGGGATGGTTTTAGCTATAGAGCCGATGGTAAACAGAGGCGGCTACGCAGTTAAGGTTTTGAGTGATGGTTGGACAGCAGTTACTCTGGATGGTAGTCTTTCAGCTCATTTTGAGCATACTGTAGCTATAACGGAACATGGTCCAGATATACTTACGCGCCTTTAGCAAAGGTGCATGTTGAAAGGTGATCAACAATGAAAGTACGGGCATCTGTCAAAAAGATCTGCGATAAGTGCAAGATCATTAAACGCAAAGGTGTAGTTCGTGTTATTTGTGACACACCCAAGCACTCACAACGTCAAGGTTAATTCAGGGGAGGACGAGCAGTGGCACGTATTGCAGGTATAGACCTACCGAAAAACAAGCGGATTGAGATTGCCTTGACGTATATCTATGGCATAGGACGTTCAACCGCAAAGAATATTCTAGTTGCTACCAGTATAGATGGAAGCACGCGCACTGATAAACTTACAGAAGCTGAGATAGGTAAGCTTCGTGAAGAAATTGACAAAAATGTCAAGGTTGAAGGTGATCTTAGGCGTGAAGTGTCCATGAATATCAAGCGGTTAATGGACCTTGGGTGTTATCGTGGTCTGCGTCATCGTAAAGGGTTGCCTTGTCGTGGGCAGCGCACGAAGACAAATGCACGCACACGTAAGGGGCCTGCACGTACCGTTGCTGGCAAGAAGAAGTAATATAACGACAGAATACGTCTGGAGGTAGTATGGCCGCCCCGAAGAAGGTTGTCAGGAAGAAAAAAGAGAAAAAGAATATAACCAATGGTGTTGCTCATATTCAAGCAACGTTTAATAATACCATCATAACAATAACAGACCCTGTAGGTAATGTGATTTCATGGTCAACTGCAGGAGCCAAAGGATTTAAAGGTTCACGTAAGAGTACACCTTTTGCTGCGCAGGTCGCTGCAGAAGATTGTGCCCGTAAGGCACAAGAACATGGTCTCAGAAATATTGAAGTCTTTGTAAAGGGGCCTGGTTCAGGGCGTGAGTCTGCATTAAGGGCTCTCCAAGCTACGGGATTAAATGTCAGTTTTATTCGTGACGTAACACCAATTCCGCATAACGGTTGCCGTCCACCGAAGCGCAGACGAGTTTAGTCATAGTTATTTACTATTGTTTGATACAGTAATAGGAGGTTGTCTTGGCTAGGTATACTGGACCATCCTGCCGTTTGTGCAGAAGAGAAAACATGGAATTGTTCCTTAAAGGGGACCGTTGTTATACAGATAAATGTGCTATCAAGCGCCGTAACTATCCTCCAGGTCAGCATGGTCAAGGGCGTTCCAAGACCTCTGACTATGGTGTGCAATTACGTGAGAAACAGAAGGTTAAGCGCTTGTATGGTTTGATTGAGAAGCAATTCCGTGGTTATTTTGATCGTGCTGATCGAATGAAAGGTGTAACCGGCGAGAATCTTCTCTCTCTGCTTGAGCGCCGCCTCGATAATGTTGTATACCGTCTCGGTTTTGCATCCTCACGTGCTGAAGCCCGTCAATTGGTCAGACATGGGCATTTCGCACTTAATGGTCGTAAAGCTACGATCCCTTCCATTCAGGTTAAGGCTGGAGATCAGATAGAGCTGCGTGAGAAAAGCCGTTCTGTTGCAAGTATCAATGAGGCTATGGATGCAGTAGTTCGCCGAGGCATACCTCAGTGGCTTGAACTTGATCGTGATGCATTTAAAGGCTCAGCAAAGATGCTTCCAGTTCGTGAAGATATTACAACCCCGATACAGGAACAACTGATAGTTGAACTTTATTCCAAGTAGTTCTTTGAATTGCTGCGGTTAGTGGTTTTGCTTGACTATTGTACCCCTTGAGGGGAGGAATTAATGTATAAAAACTGGCGTGATCTAATAAAGCCGAAACAACTTCAGGTTGAAAAAGAGACGCTTACTGCAACGTATGGCAAGTTTGTCGCAGAACCTTTTGAGCGTGGTTTTGGAACTACCCTTGGTAATTCTCTGCGGCGTGTACTTCTTTCATCTTTGCAGGGAGCAGCTATAACTTCTGTTCGTATTAAGTCTGTTCAACATGAATTTTCATCCATACTTGGTGTTACTGAAGATGTTACTGATATAATCCTTAATCTTAAAAGTCTTAGATTATGTCTGCATGGTGCTGATCAGGCAACCATCAGAGTATTTCATAAAGGTGATGGGGTAGTAAAAGCAGCGGATATTATGGTTCCACATAATGTCGAAATTATGAATCCTGAACTTCATATTGCGACATGCGGTAAAGACGCTGTATTGGAAATGGAGATGACGGTACGTATCGGAAAAGGTTATGTAACAGCTGACCGGAATCGCGACGAAAAGGCACCGGTTGGTACAATACCAATTGATGCGATTTTCTCTCCAATCAGTAAAGTAAATTTCGTTGTCTCTAATGCACGTGTTGGTCAAATGACTGACTACGATAAGCTCAGCCTTGAGGTCTGGACTGATGGAAGTGTTAGACCTGAAGATGCTATTGCTTATGCTGCTAAGATTGTTAAAGAACAGATGTCAATTTTTATAAATTTCGATGAAGAATCCGAGCCTGCAAGTTTGGAAGCAGAGTCTGAAGATGATTCCAGAGTAAACGAAAATCTCTACCGCACCGTTGAGGAGTTGGAACTTTCTGTAAGATCTGCAAATTGTTTGAAGAACGCTGGAATCAAGTTAATTGGTGAACTTGTTTCGAAGTCTGAATCCGAAATGTTAAAAACTCAAAATTTTGGGCGTAAATCACTAAATGAAATTAAAGATATACTGACTGAAATGGGCTTAACTTTTGGTATGAAGCTCGACTCATTCCCTGACCCTGAAGTAGTCAAGCGCCTGCGTGGTGAACAAAAAGAAGAAGAATAGCATCTTCGGATGTAGATATTTCGTAGAGTAGTAGAAAGGAAGAACCGATGCGTCACAACAAATCAGGCAGAAGACTTGGCCGTAAAACCAGTCACCGTATTGCCATGTTCAGAAATATGGTTACTTCGCTTCTTAATCACGAGCGGATTATTACTACAGATGCCAAGGCCAAGGAAATTCGCGTTGTAGCAGAAAAAATGATCACTCTCGGTAAGCGTGGAGATTTGCATGCACATCGTCTTGCCGCTGCATACATTCGTGAGAAGTCAGTAGTAACCAAGCTGTTTAGTACTATTGCACCTCGCTATAAAGAACGCCCTGGCGGTTACACCAGAATAATCAAGCTTGGCCAGCGTTTAGGAGATGCAGCCTCTTTATCTGTGATCGAATTGGTTGAGGAATAACCTTAGTAAAGAAGTTATAAAATAGATTTGTAATTAATAAAGGCGATCCGCGGTCCGGATCGCCTTTATTATGTAATCAGATCCACAATTAATCCCTTTATACCGATTACCGAAGCAGTAATTGCCATCCTGTCCTTTTGCTCCTTCACGATCAGTTCATACAGTTTATCAGCTTCTCTGTCGATTACCGTTATAATTTCATAATATCTCGGATTCATTGGAGTTCCTCCAATTTTCTCCAATTTGTACGCCTCGGTTGAAACCTGTTTTGCAATCTTACTCAAGAGCTCTCTGAAGCGTTTGAAGTTCTGAATGGTTGGTTCCTGTTCGAGTAGATTGCCAGTATCTTCCAAGGCAGTGCGCAACTCAGATATATCTTTATCATACTGATCTAGCTTTATCTGTCGGGAACTTATTTCTGTGGAAAAAAGTGAGAAAAGCCCTTTGCTATTCTTTAAAGCAGAGGGCTGATTCTCCTTCCGGATGTCACGTAGATTGTTCTTGTCTGTAATTTTCATAAGGAGCTCCAGAAGCTGTGGCTTCAATTTCAAGTTGTTACTGCTGGCAGTATAGCAGTGTGAATCGAGTTTTCAAGGCGTATTCATTATGTTACTGTCTGTGGCGTACGCTGCATACTGAGGAGACAGTGTTAAGATGATAACAGTTGATGAGAGAAAAAAAAGAATCAGAGAGGCAGCCGTTATTATAATGGCTGTGGTATTGATTGCGCTATTGACAGTCGTTGAAATACGACTTACTCAACTCAGTTCGAAGGCGCCACTATCGAGTAATGTCGTTATCTTCGGAATGATCAATGTTATTGTGCTGTTGGTTGTTTTGCTCGTCTATCTTATTAGTAGAAATATTGTCAAGTTGCTGGTAGAGAGTCGTTCCCGTGTACTTGCCACCCGATTGAGAACCAAGCTGGTAATATCTTTCGTCGGATTGTCCTTGGTACCGACAATGTTATTGTTCTTTGCGTCAGCAAGCTTCATTACAAACAGTATACAAAACTGGTTCAATGTTCAGGTTGAAACATCTTTGAGTGAGTCACTCGAAGTAGCCCAAACCTATTACAAAAACTCGGCAAGCAACGCCCTGTTTTATGCGCGTCGGTTAAGTGATACGATCAAGCGTGATCGGCTTCTGAACGATGCCAACATAGCAACGATGAAGTCTCTTATTCGTGAAAAACAAAAGGAATATAACCTTGGCATTGTTGAGGTGTTTTCATCCCAACGTGAAGAGCTTATTCGAGCTTCAAACCCGGAGGTTCCACTTGGCGAACTGACGAGTCCCACCTCTGATGATATTAATCAGGCATTGTCAGGGCGTGAACTTACGAAAGTTAACTCGTTTGGTAAAGCGGATCTGATCCGGGGGATCGTGCCTGTCTACTCAACTTATAATGATCGCGATGTCGTTGGCGTTGTCGTGGTTAACTATTACGTCCCGCATTCGCTCGTCAGTAAAATGCGTGATATTTCATTATCCTACCAGGAATTCCGTCGTCTGAAGATTTTAAAAAATCCGATCACTACAGGCTATCTGCTGGTTCTATTTCTAATCGCCTCTGTCATAGTTTTTCTTGCTTTCTGGATAGGAATTTACCTTGCTAATAGTATGACGCGACCTATCCAAGAGCTGGTTGAAGGTACCCATGCTGTTGCTGAGGGTAACCTTGATGTGAGGATTAACGCCGAAGGTCCGGATGAGATTGGTATGTTAGTCCGTTCGTTTAATACGATGATTCAGGATCTTGGGTCGCAACGCCAGTCGTTGAATATGACAAATGTTGAGCTGACACGTATTAATCAGGAGATTGAATCTCGCCGACGTTACATGGAGATTGTCCTGCGTAATGTGGCTGCCGGGGTAATAGCTGTTGATCAAGACGGGCTGATAACCACGATTAACACCTCGGCAGAACGCTTGTTAATGATTAACACGAAAAAGGTACTTGGTAGAAATTTCCGGGAAGTCATGCGGGAGGCACACCTGGAGATCGTGCGTGATGCACTGCGAGATATGGCGCTAACCCGGCATGATACGATTAGCCGCCAGATTACCTTGGAGTTGCGTGGAGAGCGCCGGGTTTTACAGATGAATCTGACTATGCTGCGCGATGAGCAAGGGGAGTTTTTAGGGTCAGTGCTGGTACTTGACGACCTGACCGAGATGTTAAAAGGGCAGAGGATGGCTGCCTGGCGTGAAGTTGCACGCAGAATTGCTCACGAGATCAAGAATCCCCTTACGCCAATTCAATTGTCTGCCCAACGACTCCGTAAACGGTATCTGGATCGTTTCTCGGGTGATGAAGATGGCAGAATCTTCGATGAATGTACTTCCATGATCAGCAAGGCTGTTGATGAATTAAAAATACTGGTGAATGAATTTTCAAATTTTGCCCGTATGCCGGCAGTACAGCCAGCCATGAATGACTTGAATGAGTTGGTGAGAGAAACCTTGACACTTTATCAGGAAGCTCATCGAGAGGTACGGTTTCATTATCACCCTGATTCTCGATTGTCTCCGATCAAGATCGACAGAGATCAGATCAAACGGGTTTTGATTAATCTGCTTGAAAATGCAGTTGCTGCCATGGACAACAAGGGGGTTGTGACTATCAAGACAATATTCGACCAAGAACTTAAAATGGTTTCTATCAGCGTTGCCGACGATGGGCCCGGCATTTCCGTGGAAGCGAAATCACGTCTTTTTGAACCCTACTTTTCAACCAAAAAGGGCGGTACCGGGTTGGGACTTGCGATAGTAACCAGTATTGTAACAGACCATAACGGCTTTGTGCGTGTTCACGACAATGTCCCCAATGGTGCCTGTTTTGTAGTAGAACTGCCTGCTACCTAAGCTAAAGCGGAGGAGTTTTATGGGTAAATTGATTCTGGTTGTAGATGATGAGGAGAGTATCAGGGTTTCATTGGCTGGTATCCTTGAAGATGAGGGGTATCAGGTCGTCCTGGCTGAAAATGGTGCAGATGCGATTGATTTAATACGTGAAGAAGTCCCGGACCTGGTTTTGCTTGATATCTGGATGCCGGGTATCGATGGTATTCAGACCCTGGATCGCATCAGAAACTTGTTTTCGGATCTGACAGTAGTGATGATGTCAGGTCATGGTACTATTGAGACCGCTGTCAAGGCCACCCGGATGGGGGCGTTTGACTTTATTGAGAAACCGTTTTCACTTGAGAAGGTGCTGATTACCCTCGCCAATGCCCTGAACTTCAAGGAGTTGAGAAAAGAAAACGAAGTGTTACGGCTGTCTTCGCTTAAAGAACATGAACTGGTTGGCTCCTCAGCTTCAGTGGAGGCAATACGCAGCCAGGTCCAACGTATTGCCCCGGCATCAACCCCCGTTCTGATCAAAGGTGAGGAAGGCGTTGGAAAGGAGCTGGTTGCTCGAGCTATCCATCATTACAGCACGCGCCGTGACAAACCTTTTGTCTCGATAAATTGTATGGCTGTTCCTGATCAGCTTCTTGCAGATGAACTGTTCGGCCATGAACGTGGTGCCTTTACTGGTGCAACAAGCCAGAAACGTGGCAAGCTTGACCTTGCCGATGGTGGAACCCTCTTTCTTGACGAAGTTCACGAGTTGTCGTTGAAGTCCCAGGGAGAACTGTTAAGGATTGTTGCCGAACAATCCTTTGAACGCTGTGGTGGCGTAAAACCGGTCAGGGTTGATGTTCGGATTGTAGCAGCAACCTCAAAGTCTCTTGAACAGGCAGTCAAGGATGGTCTGTTTCGTGACGACCTCTTTCAGCATCTCCAGGTCGTCCCACTACAGCTTGCGCCGTTGCGAGAGAGACGTGAGGATATTCCGCAACTGGTCAGACACTTTATCAACCAGTTTCATCGTCGTGAAGGGTGGGAGCCAAAGGCGTTTGATGAAACAGCACTTGCCTGCCTTCAAAACTACAATTGGCCCGGCAATATCCGTGAGTTGAAAAACATTGTTGAACGGATTCTGATCATGGCGGCGGGACCGTTAATAACGGCTGATGACCTGCCGGAGTTTATGCCGACAGATAGCAGATGCGGTACTGGAGCTGGTGGGGAGAAGATACAGACTCGTGCGGCTGGTCAGGATTCCTTGCAGAATGCCCGTGAGCGTTTTGAGTCTGATTTTATCAGACAGACCCTGGTCCAGACTGCATGGGACCTGGAAAAAGCTGCACAGCTGTTACAACTGGAGAGAACGGTATTACATCGCAAGCTCGTGCAGTACGGGTTGCTATCCGAAAAATAGTAGAGAGGAGTGTCTGATGCCACATATCTTAACCAAGGTTGAAGAACAGGTTGCCACCATTACCTTTAATCATCCGGAGACCAGGAACAGCTTGGCTTGTGCGGTGCTCGAAGAGATACTGAAGGCCATTGAGCTTTTTTCTCAGGACCGAACCATACGGGTATTGGTTTTGCGAGCTCCAGGCGGTTCAAAGGTCTGGTCCTCCGGTTTTAACATCCATGAACTTCCGGTGTCAGGAAGGGACCCGTTATCCTACAATGATCCGCTTGAGTGCGTACTAAGAGCTGTGCAGCGCTTTCATGCGCCGGTGATCGCCATGATAGAGGGGTCGGTCTGGGGAGGAGCCTGCGATCTGTCATTTGTTTGCGATATCGCTATCGGGTGTCCCAGTAGTTCCTTTGCCATCACACCAGCCAAGCTGGGGCTGCCGTACAACATTTCAGGTGTCATGCATTTCTTTAATATCGTGGGTCCACGCATCGCGCGGGAGATGTTCTATACTGCCGAGCCGATCACTGCCGACCGTGCCTTGCAGGTCGGCATCCTGAATCATCTGGTTCCGGCAGATCAACTGGAGAGCTTTACCTATGCCATGGCCCACAGGATTGCTGAAAACGCTCCTCTTGCGAACAGCGTCATGAAAGAGCAGCTTCGATTACTGGCTGACGCCTATCCTTTGCGCACAGAAACGTTTGAATACATACAGGGGTTGCGTCGGCTGGTGTATGACAGCAGCGATTACCATGAAGGGAAACAGGCCTTTCTGGAGAAACGTAAGCCGGTTTTTGTCGGCACGTAGAAGTAGCCGGCAGAATGTAAAAAAAAACGGGGGATGCGATCATCGCACCCCCCGTGCTGCTTCTGTGAAACAGGCAGTAATTAGTTGCGACCGCCAGCCTCAGCCCACTTCTCCAGCATTGCGGTGGTAACAGACTTGGGACGCTCGATTGCGTAGCCCAGACCGCGGTCCCAAGTAATGTTGGCCATGCAGCCCAGTGCGCGGCCTACACCGAACAGAACGGTGTAGAAGTCCCACTCACGCAGGCCGTAGTACCACTGGATAACGCCGGACTGTGCGTCAACGTTTGGCCAAGGGTTCTTTGCCTTGCCCTGCTCAGTCAGTACACCAGGAGCAACTTCAAAGATCATGGCAACCAGCTTGAACAGAGGATCGTCCTTCAAGCCCGGGGTGTTGAGGCAGAACTCACGCTGCGACATATAGCGTGGGTCGGTTTTGCGCAGAACGGCGTGGCCGTAACCGGGAACAACCTGACCGGCGTTGAGAGTATCCCACAAAGCCTTGGTGATCAGCTCTTTGGTAGGCTCCTCGTTTGCGCAGTACTTTTGCTGGAATTTCAGGGTCCAGTCCAGAACCTCCTGGTTTGCCAGACCGTGCAGCGGGCCTGCCAGACCGTTCAGGCCTGCAGAGTATGCATAGTACGGGTCGGACAGTGCGGAGTGAACCAGGTGGGTGGTGTGTGCAGATACGTTGCCGGACTCATGGTCGGAGTGGAGGATGAAGTACATGCGGGCAACATCCTTGTACTCTTCGCACTGGCCGATCATGTGGGCGAAGTTTGCACCCATATCAAGGCTTGTATCCGGAGCAACCTGGAAGTCGCTACGATACTTCAGGTTGTAAATGAAAGCTGCGATGATAGGAATACGGGCAACCAGGTCGCTGGCATCTTCGTAGACATATTCCCAGGCAGTCATCTTGTTGAACTTGCCAGAGTTGTAGAAGCCGGCAAACTTGGAATCCTTCTGCATTGCAAGGATACCAACGGACAGCATCACCATCGGATGGCTGTCGCGGGGCAGGGCACGGATGGTGTCCCATACATAGGAAGGAACAACCTGGCGGGTCTTGAACTCGGCTACTACTTCATCAACCTGTGCCTGGGTCGGAACATCGCCGGTCAGCAGGAAATACCAGAACGATTCAACAGTCGGATAAGCAGAACCAGGGGCCTTGGGCAGTGCCTCAAAGGTCTCGGGAATGGTCTTGCCACGGAAACGGATACCTTCCTGGGGATCCAGGTAGGAAATGTCGGTTACCAGGCTGCGGATGTCACGGGCGCCACCGATGCACTGGTCAATCGTGACCTCATCGATTTTCACCTTGCCAAATTCCTTGACCAGGCGGGTGGTACGGGGACGGAACTCTTCAATCTTCTGCTTGAGGGTTTCCTTCAGAGCCATGCGTGCTTCTCCTTTCGGGTAAATGGTGCAACAAAATGATTGCACAGGTTGATAAGCATTTTGAATATACTGTATACAAAAATTTGGGCTGTTATAGCACCCTGCCAAATCAAATACAACAGGTTTTTTGTATGCTGAAACAACATTATAAAATTACCAGGGCATCGTCAGAGTGAGTCAGCTGTTTCAGCCCTTCGTTACTCAGATAGAAAGTATTTTCAATCCCTACCGAGCCCTCTCCCGGAAAGACCACCTTGGGTTCAAATGCCCAGGCCATACCGATTTCCATGATCTGATCCTTGAAACCTTTGGCTATAAACGGATATTCATCAATTTCTATACCCAGGCCGTGGCCGATAAATGCGACCTGTGAACTGCTGGCCCCCATAAAGCTTTCAGCGTAGCCCAGTTTTAGTGCAAGGGCGTGACAGCGGTCGTAGATCTCGCCCCAGCTGATGCCCGGTACCGTGATCTCTTTCATCAGTTCCTGCACCTTCAGCATGTCGTCGAACCCTCTGGTCAGCCGCTCAGAAAGGGGGCCGATACTGAAAATACGTGTCTGGTCAACTAAATAGCCGTCAATGCTGCCGGCAAAGTCCATGATGATCGGTTCGTTCGGCCCGATCGGTTTATGACCTGCTCCTTGACCAAAACAGGGTGAGGCGCCCAGGCCGCCGAACGGTGTGTCGGTATAGGCCGGAACCGCGCTGTCGGTACCGGAAAAGGTATGACCGAAGCACATCTCGCCATTAAAGACCCGCATGCGTATCAGTCCCAGATGACCGTGCTTGCGTGCAGTATATTCAAGTTCTGCTGCCAGCTCGTAGTCGGTCATCCCTTCTTTGATGACCTCCTTTGCCCGCTCATACACCTTGTGTACTTGGTCAGCAGCATCCTGCATCAGGTGGATTTCGTAATGGCTTTTTATCATCCGCACCTGGCGGATCAACGGAGTTGCGTCGTTAAACGTTACAGTGGGCCAGACCTTGCGGTAGCGCTCCAGAAAGGTAATTGGCAACACATCAAACTCGAGTCCGATCCGATCCGGTTCAGGGTAACCGAAACTGCTGATAATGCCGGGAATATCTTTGGGAGAGGAAAAAGGCAGCACCTCCTTCAGTCCTGATTCCATCCTCGCCCGAGCCTGATCCCGGCGCACCAGATAGAGTGGTTGGCCTGTTGCTGGAACGTAGAGACAGCCGTTTTGTACGGTGCCGGTAAAATAGTACAGATCAGCATTTTGTACGATAATCACGGCGTCCAGATCAGATGTCTGCATCAGATCCTGCAAACGCCTGCAGCGAAATTCAAGCTCGGTTGCCGGTGTCAGTCTCATTTTTGAGATTCCCTTTCAAATTCTTGACTGGCCGGAGATAAACATATAGGGTTTCCCACCATGCCAGGAAGAGTGTTTACATCATTTTCAACCGGTATCTTTACCATCATTCCGGCCGGCGATCCATACCCAAATCCATGCGGTCTGCCGATTGTACTGGGCAAGAAGGGGGCGTTCGGCTCCGGTGAGCATGAAACCACCGCCTCATGCCTGGAGATCTTGCCTTCGATTCCAGGGATTGAAGGGGGCCACGCATTGGATCTGGGCTGTGGCACCGGTATCCTGGCCCTGGCGGCTGCCCGGTTGGGGGCAGCATCGGTTATTGCTGTTGATCTGGAGGAGGCCGCCGCTGTCTCCTGTCAGGAAAATGTTGTCAATAATCAGTATGAAGCTTGCGTCACAACGATCTGCGGCGAGTTGTCCTCGATTGAGGTGCAGTCCTTTGATCTGATCCTGGCCAATATCTATGCAGATATTCTGCTGCCGTTGGCAGACCGGTTGGTTGGAATGACCCGACCCGGCGGCCACCTGCTGCTCTCCGGCATTCCCCTGCAAGACAAGTTCGACATAGTACAACGCTACACCCGTCTGGGGTGTAGCGTTGCTGACAGCAGGATAGGGGAGGAGTTTGCCACCTATCTGTTTTTAAAGCCGTAGCTACTTCTTCAGCACCAGCGCAATCAGGATCAGGACGATGATACTTGCCACCACCGTCAGAGCGATCTTGGCAACCGACCAGGGGCGTTCTCCCTGTACTTCGCCGGTGGAGCCGTTGATCAGGAAACGGTACGACTTGTCGCCGTATTTGTAAGCACTGATCCAGACCGGCAGCAGGATATGCTTGAAGGTAATACCGTCAAACTGGGTCCGAACAGAGCTTATCCGTTGCTGGTCGCCGCCGATATCTTTTTTGACGGTTTCGCGTATCGCATCGTCCATCTCATGTTTGGCCCGTTCAAAACCGTCCCCCAGATCAATCTGATAGGCCTCGGCCTGAAAACCGCTCATGTAGGCGTCCTGGTAAGGGACCAGGCTCTTGAGATCCCAAGGCTCAAGGGCGTCAACGATCTCAGGCGGCAGTGAACGTCCGGCCTGGACGATCACATCATCAAAATTCTGCCAGACCGTGCCGCTGGCATGATACCAGCGGGTGTGGCGAACCTGGCGGGTACGGGTGACACTGTTGCCGTCCTTGTCGGTGTCGCTGTAATGCTCGGTTTCAAAATAGTCCTCACCTCGCTCGCCATCGTACCAGGTAGTTGACTTGGCATCAAAGGTCCAGTAGGGGATGTACATCCCCTTGATGCCGCCTTCCCGCGTTGCCTGTTCTTTCAGGCCTCCCGGTGCAAACCACAAACCGCCCAGCCAGTCACGAAACAGTTCCAGCGCTTTGTTCCTGGCAATCTTGAACGGCAGTATCGCCCCCGGTTTAATCAGGCGGCTGGCCTTGGCCTTGGCCTGCAGTTGGGTGCCGCAGAACGGACAGTGGCTCATGGAGATGTTCGGCTGCAGGGTAGAGGTACCGCCGCAGGATTGACATTTGACGGTCTGTACCTCCTGGGAATCCCCCTGTTCCGTGGCCCGGGCAAAATACTCGTAGAAATCCAGTTCCAGAATCTCTTCAGCAGATTGGGGAATCTTGTTCTGGTGACTGCAATAGGGGCATTTCAGGCCGGCGGCTCCGGGAGAAAACTCCAGCTTGGCCCCGCAGGAGCCGCAAGGAAACTGTTTTGCGGTTGTGTTGAGAGCTTGTTCTTGTTGGGTTGGTTCGCTCATGGGTATTCTCCCAGCTTATGCGGGTGGCATGGGGGGCGGTACTGCACCGAAAACCGCGGCCAGTTCCGGGACGGTTCCAGCGGCTGCCCAGCTTGCCATTCCCTGTTTCCAGACCAGGGTCTCACGGGTCAACTGACCGCTCATGGCCATCTGCTGCAGGGCAGGGGTCTCAAAGGGACCGGACTGCTGACCGTTGAGCGCCACAAAAAGATTAAGCTGGGGCAGGGGCGGTGGTCCCGGCATAGGCGGCGGTTGAGGTGCAGCCGGTTGGGAAGCTCCTCCCGAGAAACCGGGGGTGATACCGGGCTGCTGCACCATATTGGTAAATGCGCCACCCATGGCGCCGGCCATTTGTCCGCCCATGCCAAAGCCCATACCGATACCAACCCCGGCAGCGGCCAGACCACCTGGGTTGTTGGCGGCATCGTTGATTGAGTTGGCGGTCTCGTACTGGGTGTACATCTGCATGTTGCCGATGGCCCGCATGGCACCTGCCTTGTCAATCGCCCGCTCCACCTCTTCCGGCAGCCCCACATCCTGAACCTGCACCTCGGTCAGGGCGATCCCCAGGCCTTCAAAGGCCGGGGCGATCCGCTCCTTCAGCATTTCACCCATCGTATAGACCTTGCTTTCAAGGTCGATCACCGGGATCTTCAGCTCCGGCATGACCTCCTTGATCCGCATCCCGATCTTACCCTTCAGGTTGTCCTGGATCTCCTCAGTATTGAATTCTCCGTCAGTGCCGGCTATTTCACGGATAAAGACCGCCGGGTCCTTGATCTTGATCGAGTAGATGCCGAAGGCGGTTACCCGCACCGCACCAAACTCGGGGTCGCGCATGGTGCAGGGGCCGGGGGTGCCCCACTTCAGATTGGTAAACTGACGGGTTGAGACAAAGTACACCTCGGCCTTGAAGGGGGATTCAAAACCGTACTTCCAACCCTTGAGTGTTGCCAGGATCGGCATGTTCTGGGTGGTCAGGGTGTAGGTGCCGGGGCTGAAGACATCGGCCAGCTGCCCTTCGTTGATAAAGACTGCTGCCTGGCCTTCGCGGACCACCAGTTTGGCGTTGTACTTGATTTCATTGTTGTAACGGGGAAAACGGTAGATCAGGGTGTCGTTGGTGTCGTCCAGCCACTGGATGATGTCAATCAGTTCCGCCTTCAGCTTGTCCCATAGTGCCATGGTTTCGTGCCTCCTCACAGGGGGTCATAGACATATTCGGGAATCAAGTGTAGCCGGTTTTAGGAATGTTGCAAGCGGGGGGGCCAAAAAAGGTCTGTCAATGATCTTGTGCATACACCCGCAGTGCCGTCGGAATCTGTTTCAAATCATGAAACAGTTCTACCCCCTTCGGCATGGCGGGCAGATTGGAGACGCCGCTGCCTCCGGCCCACAGGCTGATCTGCTGCGGCAGCAGATTGCGCAGCCTGATCAACTGGCCGGCTATGCTTCTCCTGCCAAGATAACTGCTGCAGGATATTCCGGTAATCGCACAGCTGTTTCCAACGGCACCACGCACGATCTCGTCAAGCGGTGTCTGAACACCCAGCAGCGTGACAGCAGCGCCTTCATGGGCCAGCATGCAGCCTGCCATCAACAGCCCGATACCATGCTGTTCTCCAGGCAAGGTGGTCAGTAAAACCATCGGGGCGTCGGGTCGCGGTGTGTGACGCTGCAGAATCCCTCCCAGCAGGCTGCGGATCAGCTCTGCGTAGAAATGTTCGTCCATTACGCCAATACTGCCGTTCATCCAGGCATCGCCAACGGCCCGGTTCATGGGGGCAACAACGCCGCACAGGAACTCTTTTACTCCGTGCTGCAGCAGCAGCTCTTCCAGTTTGCCGCCAAGTGTCGAGGGTCTTCCTTCTGTCAGGCAGCGCATCAATCCTGAGACGTCAGCATTGATCTGATGATCATCAGACTGTATCTGCCGGGCCAATCCGCGCAACTCTTCAAGCGCGAGTCCGGCCAGCTTGCCCGGACGGATGCCGCAATCACACAGCTGCTTGATCAGCTGCAGACGCTCAAGCTGTTCACGGCTGTAGGACCTTTCGTTTGCCTGGCCTCGCTGCGGGTCAGGGAAGCCGTAGCGACGTTCCCAGATCCGAAGGGTATCGCGACGGATACCTGTTTGCTGTTCAAGTTCGCCAATACTTAACAAGTCAGAGCTCATATTTTGTCCTAGACAAAAAATAAATTTAGTGTGAAATTAACAGATATAAATTTGTTTGTCTATGCTCATCATGCAGATTAGGAGGTAATGCCATGTCCATGACTGCTTACTTGGAAGAACGTTATGACGAAACCTTTGAGTCTGTGTATACTGTTCTCAGCGATCTGGCCCGCAAAGATCCGGTGCAGGCAGCACAGCATATTCACCAGACCCTGAAGAGTCTCTACATCAGGCAGGGTAATGACTGGACCGGCAGAGGGGCTATCGGGAACGTCGGGCTGGATGCCTCGGTGGCAGCCCATGAAGCAGTACTGGCCGAATTGAAGTGATCGAAAGGGGAAGATGACAATGAAAGAACAGCTTGAGCAGTTGTTTTACTTTGGTCTGGGCAGCGCCTTGATGGCGAAGGAGAAGATCGAACAGGCCGGTGAATCAGCCAAAGGGATCAAAGAAGAGAACGAACGTAAGGCCCGCGAGTTTTTTGATCAGGCCGTCGCCAAGGGGAGTGAGGAACGCGGCCGCCTGAAGGATGAGGTGAAGGAGCTGCTGAAAGAGGTGATGGACGAGCTGGGGTTGGCCACCAAGGCCGATCTTGAGGCCCTGCGGGAGGAGCTGAAGCAGCAGGGGCAGAAATAAAAGCCGTGTCACAGCTGCGGCTTCTGATCAGCCTTTACCATCCGGTGCGGGTCTACCGGGTTTTCCGGGTGCTGCTGACGGTTTTTCTGCTGATCCGCAAGCGGCCCAGCTGGCTGGGGATCAGCCCCCTCGCGCCCCAGGCCCTGGTCAACGCCGTTGAACAACTGGGGGCCAGCTTCATCAAGCTGGCTCAAGTGCTGGCAACCCGGGCCGACTTTTTTGCGGTCAGCTACCTTGATGCCTTGCGCCAGCTGCATGATCAGTTGCCGGCCATGCCTGACCACGACTTTCGCGCCGTGTTTGTGCGTGCCTTTGGCAGTGGCGGCTGCTTCAACAGCTTTGATCTAAAGCCGATGGCCTGTGCCTCTATCGGGCAGGTGCACCGTGCGGTGTTGTTGGACGGCAGCAGGGTAGCGGTCAAGCTGCGCCGAAACCGGATTGAAAGAATTGTACGCGAAGATATCCGGCTGCTGGGCTGGTTTCTGGCTTTGCTGCACCCGTTGTTTGCCGAGTATACCCGCAACTCCATTGAGGCGGTACTGGTTGCCTTTCGCCGCACCATTCTGCAGGAAGTAGACATGCAGTCGGAACTGTCCAATCTGGAACGGTTCCGTCAGGCCTATCCCACGAGCGGCATCAGGATGCCGCTTCCGTATCCCCATTTTTGTTCCCACGATGCCCTGGTGATGAGTTTTGAAGACGGGGTCCGTTTCGATGACCGGGAACGTTTGGCCGGTCTGCAGGTTTCCTTTGAGACCCTGATGGAGCGCCTGGTGCTGTTCTACACCGAGCAGATGCTGGTCAAGGGCTTTTTCCATGCCGATCCCCACCCCGGCAATCTGCTGGTGACCGAACAGGGGGAACTGATACTGCTGGACTTCGGTATGGTCAGCCGGATCCCCAATGCAACCCGCCTGGCCATGATCAACACGGTCAAGGCGGCCTATGAACGTGATTTTGAGCTGCTGGTGCAGGCTACCCGCAAGCTGGGGATCATCACCGACAGCGCCCCGCAGGATGAACTGACCGGTCTGGCCGAAGAGATCTTCCGGATTTTTGACAATAACCAGCTGAGCGCCACCAGTATGCAGGAGCTTGCCTTCGGGGTCATGGATGCCCTGAAAGAATACCCCTTTAAGCTGCCCCAGGAGATCATCTACGTCATGCGGGCCAGCTCAATCATTGAGGGTCTTGGCACCAGTTATATCGAGAACTACAACGGGATCAAGGATGTGCTGCCGGTATTAAGGGCCAATCTGACCCGGGCGCTGGGAGAGCGGGATAGTCTCTTTGGCATAGTAACCCACGAACTGGCCCAACTGCCGCTGACCCTGGTCAAGGCGCGCCATCTGGTGGATACGCTGCAGCAGGGGGATTTGACGGTACACCTGGCTGAAGAGGATCGGCGGGCCCTGCTGCGACCGGCCCAGCACTGGCTGCGTCAGATGACCTGGATCGGCCTGCTGGTGGCCCTGGCCTTTTATCTGCGCGGAATGCCGTATCCGCAAGCCGGGTGGCTGTCGCTGGCCTGCTTCGGACTGGCGCTTGGCAAGCTGATCTGGTGGAAGAAGCTGTAATTAAATGGGGGGATTATGAAAAGGTATGTCATCTGTTGTCTGTTCTTGTTATCAAGTGCCGCTGCACAGGCAGAAGACCTGAACTGTACCGGACTTTCAGGAATCAACAGCAAGCTGACTCCGGTTGATCTGGCCAAGGTAACCATCGACTGCATCAAAAAAGGCCGGTTTGAGGACGGCGTTGCCATGTATCTGCTGTTTGGTGCCTACGGCTGGTTTGACAAGAGCCGGGTTGTAGATGAGTCTGCCCATCAGGCCATACCGGCTTTAAAGGTGTATATCTCAGAAGTAATTTCTCAGGAAGATCGGGAAAAGAAATGGTTCGAGGCTGTTGATAGAGTGACAGGAGAGAAGAACCTTGCCAGTTTCTGCGCAGCGGTTAAAAAGATCGGTATGCCGGCCTACTACCCTGATTACATGATCAGGCATGGTCTTGCAGCCTTTAATAACCCGGAGAAGGCCACTGTCTACAGTGATTTTGACGGACCTATGGTCTGGAGCAGTACCTTGAAGGGGTACCTGAAGTGTGCTGAATAAGCAGAGACGGCGGGGTGTTTTTCCGCCGTCTCTGTTTTGTGTTGTATCAAAGATTGAGAAATTATTCTGATTCTTCAAGATGCAGTTCCTTGATAGCCATCTCCAGCAGCTTGAACTTCTGTATCTTGCCGGAGGCGGTCATCGGGTAGCCCTCCACAAA
>CAZOTC010000015.1:0-22677 GCA_964582605.1 uncultured Geobacter sp.
ACGGCCCCATAACGAAGACTCAATCCTGCTTGAGCCTGCCTTGAACCTGTATGCCGTTGCCGACGGCATGGGGGGGCACAAGGGAGGGGAGTTTGCCAGCCGGATCTGTCTGGATACGATGAAGGACTACCTGCAGCTTGCGGCCAAAGGGCAGGCATCGCTGGTGGGGGAGTCTGATCCGGCCCATTCCGAGGCTGCCAATCTGCTGGGGTCTGCAGTCCGTTTTGCCAATCGGGCGGTTTTTGAGGCTGCTTTTTCAAAGCCGGAATGGCGCGGTATGGGTACTACCATCGTTGCGCTGACCATTCATGACAACAAGGTGTCCATCGCCCATGTGGGGGATAGCCGGGCCTATCTGTTGCGTGGCGGAAAATTTCAGCAGCTGACCGAGGATCATTCGTGGATTGAAGAGCAGGTTCGGGCAGGGTTGATGAGCCGTGATGAGGCACTGTTTGCCAAGGGGCGCAATGTGCTGACCCGGGCGATCGGGCAGGAAGAAAATGTGTTGGTCGATCTGGATGAGCTGGCGTTGCAGGCTGGTGACGCTCTGCTGCTCTGTTCCGACGGACTGTTCGGTATGGTGGCGGACGAAGAGATTGCGGCGTTGATCAGTACGGCCGGCACGGTGGAGTCGGCCTGCCGTGAGCTGGTGGCCTGCGCCAACGGTCGGGGAGGGCGGGATAATATCTCGGTAATTCTGTTGTCGGCGGATGCTGAAAAAGGGCTGCTGGCAGGGATGAAGAAGCTGTTTACGCGAGGTTGACCGCTGCAACCACCAGAACGGTCTGACCGATGCCGATCCGGTCCCCTTGTTTCAACTCCCGTTGGGTGACCGGTTCATTGTTGAGGGTGGTTCCATTGGTACTGTGCAGGTCGATCAGCATAAGTCTGCCGTTGATCAGCTGAATGGCGGCATGGCGTTTGGAAACCATCGGGTCGTTGATGATAATATCCGCATCTTTTCTGCCCAGCACACAGGGGAATGAACCACCAAGTTCAGTGCCTGCCTGGGTTCCTTCCACTACCTGCAGGCGAAGCTGATCATGATGCTGTACTGACAGTTTGCCCGGTGCGATGGTCTTTTCCGTGTCTTCCACAGCAGCAAACAGCCGTACCAGACCTTCCAGCGACATGTTGGCGGAGTCGCGGGATTCCATGGTCTTCAGACTCTTGTAGATGAGTGCCTGTACCGCTGACGCAGTCTCCTGATAGGCGTACTGCAGCATCTGCTCATCAACGGAGAGGCCGGTGCGGTCGCCGGTCAGGCTGTCTGACCAGTAAGCGGCGGTTCTGGTTCCGCCCAGAAAGAAAAAGAAGTTGCAGCGGCCTTCACGTTCAAGCACTACCAAGGCATCGCTGGCAGCTGTCTGGATCTGGTGCACCATGCCTTCCAGGCTGATCAGGGTGACCGGACCTTTGGCGGTCGGCTCATCCTGAACAAATACCAGCAGACATTTCAGCAGGACTGGATCGGTTTGGTGCAGGGAGATGGTGGCTGCGCCTTCACGTATGGCAGCGATCTGGGCACAGAAATTGGTGATGGTCAGCGGTGAGTTTTTCTCAGCCAGCGAGAGCCCGGCGGCGTAAGGACGGCCCTGGAAGATGAAGAGCAGAAAAAGACGCTCAGCGGCAGTTATGGCCAGATAGCCGGTAAAGGGCTCACCTGAAAGGCCACGCAGCAGATCGACGAGGGTCTCACGGCTGAACGGTTGCGCGTTGGCGCGTATGGTGCCGGATGGCAGAAGCATGGCTGACATGTAGTGAACTATACGGTGAGGTTGGTCAGCTGTCAAGGTGCCGGTTTTGCTTGCCCTCAAGCCCCTTGGGTGCTACTCTTTTGCCCCATTATTGAACAGCAGGAGTTGTTTCTATGCGTTATTTTACCGCCGGAGAGTCACACGGCCCACAGTTGACCGCCATTATTGAAGGACTGCCTGCCGGGCTTGAGATTTCTCCGGCTCTACTTGATCTGCAGCTTGCCCGGCGTCAGCAGGGCTATGGCCGTGGCGACCGGATGAAGATTGAGCTGGACCGGGTTGCCATCCTGTCCGGGGTACGCTGGGGTAAGACCCTGGGATCGCCGGTGACCCTGGTGGTGAAAAACCGTGATTGGGAAAACTGGCTGGAGAAGATGTCTCCGTTGGCCGAGCATGAGGGACAGGCAGAGGCGGTGACCCGTCCCCGTCCGGGGCATGCCGATCTGTGCGGGGCAATGAAGTACGGCCACCGTGATGTGCGTAATATTCTGGAACGTTCCAGCGCACGTGAAACCGCCGTGCGGGTTGCTGTAGGCGCCGTTGCCCGTGCTTTACTGAGCGCTCTGGATATCAGGATCGGCGGTGTGGTGACGGAGGTTGGCGGTGTCAAGGCCGTGCCTTCTGATGCACCCTACCCGGAACAGTGGGAAAAGGCCGCAGCCTCTGAACTGTTCTGCTGTGATCCTCAGGCAGAGCTGGAGATGAAGCGGTTGATCGATCATACCAAGGCGATTGGCGATACGCTGGGCGGTGTGGTTGAGGTGCAGGTGCTGGGGCTGCCCCCCGGTCTGGGCAGTCATGTGCAGTGGGATCGCAAGCTGGATGGACGCCTGGCAATGGCGCTGATGAGTATTCAGGCGATCAAGGGGGTTGAGATCGGGCTGGGCTTTGAAGCGGCCCGGCGGCCCGGCTCGCAGGTGCATGACGAGATTGTCTGGAATCCTGAGCGGCTGCAGCAGGGTGAGCTGACTCCTTACCGGCGTCCCGGCAACAATGCCGGTGGCCTTGAAGGGGGTATGACCAATGGTGAACCGTTGATTCTGCGGGCTGCCATGAAGCCGATTCCGACCCTGTATACACCGCTGCAGTCAGTTGATATAGCTACCCATGAACCCTATGAGGCATCGGTGGAGCGCTCCGATACCTGTGCGGTGCCTGCGGCTCTGGTGGTGGCTGAAGCGGTTGTGGCGATTGAGCTGGCCAACTCCATGCTGGAAAAATTTGGTGGTGACTCGCTGGATGAGATTCGACGAAATCGGGACAGCTATCTGGCAGGACTGCGGGAGTTCTGATGGGACGTTCAATCATCCTGACCGGACCGATGGGAAGCGGCAAGACCAGTGTGGGCAGGTTGCTTGCCGACCGGCTGGGGTATGACTTTACGGACCTGGATGCACTGATTGTCGAACAGTCCGGCAGGAGCATCAACCAGCTCTTTGCTGATGAGGGGGAGGCTGCCTTCAGGGACCGGGAGACTGCAGCACTTTCCGGATTGATCGGTCGTCAGGATATGGTGCTCTCGACCGGTGGCGGCGTGGTGATCAGAGAAGAGAATCGAGCCCTGCTGCATGCTGCCGGAGTTGTGGCGAACCTGACGGCATCGCCTGAAGAGCTGACTGCCCGTCTGGCACAGGCTGATGACCGGCCGTTACTGCGTGGCGATATACCGCTGGAAGAGCGGATTTGTCAAATCATGACAAGTCGTGAGCCGTTTTATGCCGATGCCGACATTAGAATTGACACCACCGGGAAAACATTGGAAGATGTCGCCGCTGTAATCCTTGAATTCTATACTGAAAAGCGCCCAGGGGCATTGTGAAATCCATCACTGTTCAACTTGATTCCCATAGCTATGCCATTGACATCGGTGAAGGGCTGCTGTCAGGTATCGGTGCGGCCTGCAGTCGGCTGAAGCTTTCCGGTCGTGCTGCAGTGGTCTCCAATCCAACGGTTGCGCCGCTGTATGCAGCAACGGTGACCGCTTCCCTGCAGGATGCCGGTTTCTCGCCGGTGCTGATCGAGATCCCTGACGGTGAAGAATATAAAACCTCCGCCACCCTGAATCTGGTCTATGACCGGCTGATTGATGCAGGCCTGGACCGCCGCTCGTTTATTGTTGCCCTTGGCGGTGGTGTAGTCGGCGATCTGGCCGGTTTTGCCGCTGCCACCTTCCTGCGTGGCATTCCCTTTGTTCAGATTCCGACAACCCTTTTGGCCCAGGTGGACAGCAGCGTGGGGGGCAAAACCGGCATTGACCACCCGTTGGGCAAGAACCTGATCGGCGCCTTTTATCAGCCCCATCTGGTCCTGTCTGATGTCGGTACCTTAAAGACCCTGACGGAACGTCACTATCGTGCCGGACTGGCAGAGGTGGTCAAGTACGGTGCAGTGCTGGATGCTGATCTGTTTGTGTTGCTTGAGGCTCAGGTTGACGGATTGCTGCAGCGCGATCCGGTGTTGCTTGGCCGGGTGGTTGCTCGCTGTTGTGAGCTCAAGGCCTGGGTAGTTGAGCAGGATGAACGTGAATCGGGCCTGCGGGCGGTGCTGAATTACGGGCATACCCTTGGCCACGCCTTTGAAACCCTGTCCGGTTACCGCGATCTGGTCCATGGCGAAGCGGTTGCTATCGGTATGGTACAGGCGGCACACCTCTCACAGCGTGAAGCCTATTGCACTGCAGCGGATGTAGAACGGATTACGCAGCTTCTACAGAAGATGGGGCTGCCGGTAACGGCTCCTGAAGTGACACCGGACGATCTGGTTGGCGCCCTTTCAAAAGATAAAAAGAATCGTTCCGGCACCCTGCAGTATATCTGCAATTGCGGTATCGGTTCCTACGCCATGCATCAGTTTACCCCGGCCCAACTGGCCGAAGCCTGCTGTCAAGGGAGGTAAAGACGTCTATGTCGTCATCAACGGAATCCTTCTGGAGTGAAATCAAGTCCTATGAGGAGCGGCTGAAGAAAGACCCTGCTTCATACTGTTTTGCTCCTCTTGCAGAGGTGTATCTTCGGGCCGGTCTGCTTGATGATGCCTTGGCTGTATCTCGTGCCGGCGTGGCCAGGTATCCGGGGTTTGTTGCAGGGCAGATGGCGCTCGCACGGGCCTGTCATCAGAAAAGCCTGGTTGATGAATGCCGGCGCGCTCTGGAGGTGGTGACCGGTGCAGTCCCGGAACATGCAGAGGCACAGCGTCTGCTTGCCCGGCTGTATGCTGAAGCAGGGCGTGGTGAGGAGGCAGGGCGTGCGCTGCAGACACTGCTGGAATTCTCTCCCGACGATATCAGTGCAAGGCATGAGTTGGAGTCGATTCAGCGCAGGTTCGACATGGTGTCGGCTGATGACGAGCTTGAGCTGATCGAGTTTACCGAGGATGATATTATTGAAGAGCCTGAGTCCGGGAAGGAAGAGGATCTTCAGCTGGTAGAGCGGGTAAAGCCGGTTGTTGCTGCTGTTGATGATCCCTGGGCCGGCATGGCGGTGGCTCCTGAGGCCCTTGCAGTGCCGGAGCCTGATGCAGTTGCCGGGCTGATACCTGCTGCTGAACCTGCCTCTTTTGAGCAGGCGCCTGACATTGATACGGTCTGGTCGGTGCCTGAACAGCAGTTTACACCTGCTGCAGAACCGGTGCAACAGGATGTCTGGGCGGTACCTGAACAACCGCCTGCCGCTGCTGTTGAACCGACTGAGCAGGATGTCTGGTCGCTGCCTGAGCAACAGATTGCGGCGACCACTGTTGCACCGGCAGATACCGTCGAAGGAGATCCACTGACCACGCCAACCATGGCTGAACTTTATATCTCACAAGGTTTTACGGACAAGGCGATTGCCATTTATCGCAAGATTGTTGAGGCTGATGCGAACAATCTGGAGGCGCAATCCCGTCTTGCAGAGCTGGAACAGCCGGCCGCTGCAGTTGAGGCAGAACAGGCGGCCGCCGCAGTTGCTGAGCAGGCTGCTGCGCAGGTTGAGCTGCCGACCCAAGGGACTGCTGACCGGCAGGCCAAGGTGGCGGTTCTTGAAGGATGGCTGGAGAACATCCGGAGGTTACGTACATGTCGTTAAGAGAGCTGTTGACCCAGATGCTGGAGCAGATAGATGGTGCCTACGCCGTGATGTTGATGGGCTATGACTGTATTGCCATTGACGAGGTGCATCAGGCTGGCGCTGATTTTGATGTGCAGACCATGGCCGTGGAGTACGGCACGGTGATCAAGGAGATCCGTCGTACGATTGAGGTCATTGGTGCCGGTGAAATGGAAGAGATTACCATAACGACGGCCCGATCCCGGATGATCATCCGGGTCTTGAACGAGGAGTTTTTTGCTGCCTTTGTACTTGCAAAAGAGTGCAACCTGGGCAAGGCACGTTATCTGCTGCGGGCCAAGGCCCAGTCTTTGATTGACTCAGTGGCCTAGTCATGAAGTTTCTTGTTCTGCATGGTCCAAACCTGAATATGCTGGGCAGGCGTGAACCTGAAATCTATGGCAGTCTGTCGCTTGAGCAGATCAACAGTGCCCTGGATGCGCTGGCTGCAGAACTTGGGTGTACCCTGGCGTTCTTTCAGTCCAATAGTGAGGGGGCACTGGTGGATGCTATCCAGGCGGCGCCTGCCGATTATGATGGTATTCTGATCAATCCTGCTGCCTATACCCATACCAGCGTTGCTCTGCGCGACGCCATGGCTGCCATCGGACTTCCCTTTGTAGAGGTCCATCTCTCCAATATCCATCGCCGGGAGGAGTTTCGGCATCACAGCTTTCTGGCGCCACTTGCCCTTGGGCAGATAGCCGGCTTCGGGCTGGATAGCTACCTGCTTGGTCTGCGCGCTCTTTTTAATCATAATAAAAAATAGTCTGACGATGTTTCGGAAAAAAAGTCTAACAACAGAATTTCGATTGAGGGGCTGCTTTCAGTTATGCTAAAAAGCAGACGCCGTCGATTGTTGCCGTTTTTTGAAGAGCACGGCCTTGATCTGCTGCTGATTGAGCATCCGCTAAACCTGCGGTACCTGTCCGGCTTCAGTGGCTCTGAAGGTGCGTTGCTGCTGACGCCTGAAGGCGGCAGGTTTGTCTGCGATTCCCGCTATACTGTGCAGGCCGGCAAGGAGATTACAGATCTACAGGTTGTGGAAAATTCGCAGCGTCAGGAAGGGATAGCCGATCTGGTGCGTCAGGCCGGGGCTGTCCGGCTGGGATTTGAGGCTGCCCATACAACGGTCAGCCAGCATCAGGGTTTGGCAGCCAGGCTCCCCGGAGTAAGTCTGGTTGCGCTTGGACCGGAGCTGGATACGATCAGGAACTGTAAGGATGCAGACGAGCTGGAACAGCTGGCGCAGGTTGCCGCGCTCGGTTCGGCAGCATTTGATGCGCTGCTGCCGCAGATTTACCCCGGCATGCGTGAGTCAGAGCTGGCCCTGCAGCTTGAGTTCGAGATGCGACGCAGCGGCGCCGACGGACGCGGATTTGATTTTATTGTGGCCTCCGGCGTGCGGGGGGCAATGCCCCACGGTCGTGCCTCTGACAAGCCGATTCAGTCCGGCGAGCTGGTTACCATAGATTTCGGCGCGGTACGGGGCGGTTATCATTCTGATGAAACGGTTACGGTTGCGATCGGTTCTATCAGCGATCGGCAACGCAGGATCTATGAGACAGTACAGGAGGCTCATGACCTGGCCATTGCAGCAACAAGGCCCGGTATCTCCTGTCGTGAGCTGGATGCCGTGGCCCGTGATCATATCCGGAAACAAGGCTATGCTGATTACTTCGGGCATGGGTTGGGACATGGTATCGGACTTGAGGTGCATGAAAAGCCGGTAATTTCACCCCGCAGTGAGGCAATGGTTGAGGAGGGGATGGTCTTTACCATTGAACCAGGCATCTATATCCCCGGAGTTGGCGGTGTACGGATAGAAGATACGGTGGCAGTTACCTCAGACGGCTGCCGTCTGTTGACCAGGGTTTCAAAACAGTTAAAAATTATTTGAACAGGTGTTTTGTGATAGCGCGGTGTTGTGTTGTGCAGCTTAAGAGACAAGGAGAATACAGATGGAAGTGAAAGACCTGAAGCAGTTGATCAAGATGATCACCGAGACCGACATCACCGAGTTTGAGATGGATAACGCTGAAGAGAAGATCGTGATCAAGCGCGGTCAACGGACCGAGATCATGCAGATGGCGGCTCCGGCCCAGAACTATCTGGCTCCGGCACCGATGATGGCAGCCCCGGCTTCTGTTTCTGCCCCTGCAGCACCTGCTCCTGCTGCCGTCCCTGCTGCATCCGAGGCCGGCGAGACCATTAACTCACCGATTGTGGGCACCTTCTACCGTGCTGCTTCCCCTGAGGCTGCACCTTTTGCAGAGGTGGGGCAGGTGATCGAAAAAGGACAGGTACTCTGTCTGGTTGAGGCGATGAAGCTGTTCAATGAAATTGAGGCGGAGTTCAAATGCAAGATTGTCAAGATCTGTGTGGAAAACGCGCAACCGGTTGAGTTTGGTCAGCCCCTCTTTGTCATTGAAAAACTCTAGGAGTAGGTCCATGTTCCATAAAATCCTTATCGCCAATCGGGGTGAGATCGCCATCAGGGTCATCAGGGCCTGTAAAGAGCTGGGGATCAAGACCGTGGCGGTTTATTCGACCGCTGACGCCGAGTCGTTGCATGTCAAGCTGGCCGATGAATCGGTCTGTATCGGCCCTGCCCCCAGCAGCCAGAGTTATCTGAATATCAACGCCATCATCAGCGCTGCCGAGCTGACCGATGCGGAAGCGATCCACCCCGGCTACGGTTTCCTGTCTGAAAACGCCAAATTTGCAGAGGTCTGTGAACAGTGCGGTATCACCTTTATCGGGCCCTCAGCAGAAAGTATGCGGATCATGGGCGACAAGATCTCGGCACGTCAGGCGGTGATCGAACACGGTGTGCCGATACTGCCCGGTACCAAAGAGAATGTGAAGAGTGTTGATGAGGCGGTCAAGATCGCAAAAAAGATCGGCTTCCCGGTGATCATCAAGGCGACAGCCGGCGGCGGCGGTCGAGGCATGAAGATTGTCCACTCCCAGGCAACTCTTGCCAATGCCTATGCTACTGCCAAGGCAGAGGCCCAGGCCGGATTCGGTAATCCTGATGTCTATATTGAAAAATACTGTGAGCAGCCCCGCCACGTCGAGATTCAGGTGCTGGCAGACAAGCACGGCAACTGCATCCATCTGGGAGAGCGTGACTGCTCTATCCAGCGTCGCCACCAGAAGATGCTGGAAGAAGCCCCCTGTCCTGCGCTGAAGCCTGAAACCCGCGCCGCTATGGGGGAGGCTGCGGTTAAAGCGGCCAAGGCGGTCAACTATTGCAGTGTCGGTACGGTTGAGTTCCTGCTGGACAAGAACGGCGACTTTTTCTTTATGGAGATGAATACCCGGATCCAAGTTGAGCATCCGGTAACTGAAATGATTACCGGTGTTGACTTGATCAGGGAGCAGATCCGCTCTGCAGCAGGTCTTCCGCTGCGCTACAAACAGGAGGACATCAAAATCAACGGTCACGCCATTGAGTGCCGGATCAATGCCGAGGACCCCTTCAAGTTTACCCCCTGTCCCGGCAAGATTACCGCCTACCATCAGCCGGGCGGGCTTGGAGTACGGGTTGACTCCTTTGTGTACGACCAGTACAGTGTGGTGCCGCACTATGATTCCATGATCGGCAAGCTGATTGTCCATGCCGAGACCCGTGAAGACGCGATCCGGCGTATGGCCCGCGCCTTGGACGAGTACATTATCGAAGGGATCAAGACTACGATCTTCTTCCACAAGCGGATCATGACCAATAAGGACTTTATTGAGGGGAATGTTGATACATCGTTCCTCGAAAGGATTGTGCTGGAGTAAGCTATGGAATTTCCTGAGGAGCTGAAATATTCGAAAGAGCATGTGTGGCTGCGGATTGAAGGCAACCGGGCGGTGGTCGGGATTACCGATTTTGCCCAGGAGGAGTTGGGGGACATTGCTGCTCTGGAGCTGCCTGGCGAAGGGGATCAGGTGGAGCAGGAGGATTCGATGGGCTCCATTGAGGCCCGCAAGACCGTGGCAGAGCTGTATGCACCGGTAACCGGCATTGTGCTTGCCGTCAACGAAGAGGCGTTGGATACCCCATCGCTGGTAAACGACGATCCCTATGACGGTGGTTGGCTGGTTGAGCTTGAGCTTGAAGACCGGGACGAGTTGAAGGGGTTGATGTCGGCTGATGATTATGCCGACTATGTTGAAGACAAGGATGTATGAATCGAACCTTGAGTGTGGTATAAGGGGCGGGATGCAAATCCCGCCTTTTTTCATCTATTCAGGAAGATGCTGACAGGTAATCAGGTGCTGATGTGAAACGACTTCTTTTGTTTGTGCTGCTGCTAAGTGCGGGAGCGGTTACTGAGCTTCAGGCCGGCCCGATCCGTCTGACCATGGCCGATGCCATCAAGACGGCTGTTGAAAAGAACCTTGACCTGCAGGTGGAACGGTATAACCCTGCCCAGCAGGAGGCTGAACTGCAGAAAAGTCTGGGACTCTATAATCCGGTTCTGTCCCTGCAGGCGAGCTACAACGATACCACCTCCTATTCGGCAAACCTTGCCTCCAACCGTTACTGGAGCCAGACCACCCAGCTGAACGCCGGGATCAGTCAGCTGCTCTCGACCGGTGCCACAGCAACCCTTGGATTTAACAACAGCTACCAGTCCTCCGATCAAAGCAGTACTTCAAACGGGCTTTCTTCCTACTGGCAATCCAGTCTTGGTTTGACGGTAAACCAGCCGTTACTGAAAAATTTTGGCCGCGAAACTACTGAGTTGACGATTAATTCTGCCCGGCTTGGCAAGGAGTCGTCGCTTGAGAAGCTGAGTGCCAAACTTATCAGCATCGTTGCACAGGTCAGGAACGAATATTACAAGCTCTACAGCCTGAAGGAAGAGCTGGCTGTCCGCAGGGTCTCGCTTGACCTGGCCCAGAGAGTTCTGCATGAGACGCAGGCCAGGGTAAAGGCTGGTGTGATGCCGGCGATGGAGACCCTTAATGCCGAATTCGGCGTGGCCTCACGGGAGAAAGAGCTGATTGACGCTGAACGGGCAGTCAAGGATCAGGTCGATGTGCTTGCCCAGTTTTTACAGCTTTCCCCTGGCACTGAGATTGAGACGGCCACTATCCCTGCTAAAACAAGATACGAAATTACTGAACAGGTCGAGATCAGGCGGGCGCTTGACAACCGGCCTGAGCTGAAAGAGCTCAAGCGCAATCTTGAACTGCTGGAGTTGCAGACCAGGGTGGCCGGCAACAAGACCCGTCCCGATCTGCTGTTGTCCGCTTCAGCAGCAACTGCCGGTCTGGGAGACACCTATCCACGGGATATGGATCGGCTCTCATCCGCCTCCTATCCTGTCTGGGGAGTCGGCTTGACCTTCAGCTACCCGCTGGGAAACAAGGCTGCTGAAAACGAATACCGCAGGAACAGGTTGAAGGTGGATCAGGCGCAGCTGCAGATTCGTAACCAGGAAGAACTGGTGGTCAACGAGGTCCGGTCGGCAGTGCGGGCCATTGAGGCTAACTACAAGCAGCTGGATGTTGCTGATCGGGGCAGGGCCTTTGCAGAAGAGCGTTTGAGGGCCTGGGTTCGTAAGGCAGAGGTAGGGCTGGCTACCACCAAGGATGTGCTTGATGTTGAAAATGATCTGGCTGCTGCCAAAAACAACCAGATCAAGTCGCTGGTATCCTATGCCAATGCCATTACCCAACTCTGGAAGTCAACCGGGCAGATTCTGGAAAAGGAACAGGTGCGGGTGCTCGGTAACGAGCCGGACCTGCTGTACCAAGGGGTCAAATGATGCTGAAGATCGGCAGGATAGATTATGCAAACTGTACGCCGCTGTTTATGCAGCTTGACGGGCATCTTGCAGCAGAAACGGCAATCGTTGTGCATGGCGTACCGGCTGCCTTGAATACCCAATTGGCGGCAGGAGAGATCGATATCTGCATATCATCCTCAATAGAGTTCTTACGTCACGCTGATGAGTATGCGATCCTGCCGGGACATTGTATCGGTTCGGACGGACCGGTCAGAAGCGTCTTGCTTTTTACTGATCGACCGATAGAGCAGTTGCGTGGTGAAGACCTGCTGGTAACCAGCGAGTCGGCAACATCGGTTATTCTGCTGCAGATCCTGCTGGCCCTACGCTGGGGCGTTTCAGACTGCAGCATCAAGGTCTCGTCTCTGACCTGTCAGGAGGCGCTGAAGCAGGCGCCGGGTCTGTTGTTGATCGGCGACAAGGCGCTTAAAACGGTGACAACGGAATCGGGCAGATACTGCTACGATCTTGGACAGGAGTGGAAGCTGTTGACCGGTCTGCCCTTTGTCTATGCGCTCTGGCTGGTCAATCTCCGTTCATCAGCAGGAAAAGAAGGCGCCATCAGACAGTTTCATACCTTACTTGATCAGGTCCGCGAGCGTATCATACCGGATGCAGAGCAGCTTGCTGCCGGTGCCCCGGAGGCCGAATGGCTTGGGCTGCAGCCTTTGGCGGACTACTGGCGTACTGCCATAACCTACCGGCTTGATGAAAACCATCTTGCCGGTCTTCAACGCTTCTATCAGCTTGCCGCTCAACTTGGTCTGGTGCATTCATCCTCCGAACCGGTTTTTTACAACCTATGACTCCTCACTCTGCACAGCAACCTGCAGATCAGAACCCCCAAGCATGGTTTGAGTCTCTGTCACGCATGCTGAGCGCTGATAGCCGGCACCAAACTGTCCGTGAAAGACTTGCCGAACAGTGTGTCCGGGTGTCGCTTATGGTCAGGCTGCGTTGGGTTCTGCTGGCGGGGCTCAGTATCTATGTGCTTTTTGCTGAGATGCTGCTGGCGCCTGATATTGATCTGCCGATCTTTCACTTGGAGCAGTGGAGCTTCTCACTCAAGGCCGCAGCACTTTTTTTTGCCCTGGCCTATCCGATTGTCTCGCTCCCCTGCGGGGTCTGGCGCAACTGTCGTCTGGTAATCTATCTGCAGGTCCTGATAGATCTCCTCTTTGTTACCGCAGCAATCCACTGGAGCGGCGGGGTGGTCAGCTGGTTCTGGCCAGCGTATCTGCTGGTTTCACTTGAATCTGCCTTCCTGTTTGACAAGAAGCGTGAGGTATGGGGAATCGGGATTATCGGCGCCGGTATGTATGGATTGCTGCTGATCGCGGAGCATTTCGACTTTCTCGCCACCATCAGGATGCCGTTTATGGAGGAGGAAACCCCCGGCATACTGTTCGAGCTTCTGATGTGGCTCTGGGTCTCCGGTGTCAATGCGGTGGTTGCCTACTTTGGTGCTTTTTTGATGGGCAAGATCCGCTCCGATCATGAAAAAGTCAGTCAGAGTGAAGAAGCTCTGACCGGCTTTATTGCTACTGCCCACGATCTGATCTTTTGCTGCCGCCAGGATGGTACGCTGCTGTATCTCAACCAGACAGGGCAGAGCCTGTTTGGCAAACTTGACGAGCAGGAGAATGCCAGTCTGTTTGCACTGACTGATGAAGAAGGCAAGTCCCTGCTTGTCCGTCGATTTGAAAAGGCGCTCAGACGGGTTGATGCAGGTCATTTTGAGTTGAGGCTGGCTTCACCTACATTCGGCAAGACCCTCGATCTGGAGGTAAGTCTTTCGACCAGCGGTAGTGACCAGGCCGATATGGTTATCTGGGGGGTCTGCCATGATATTACCGAGCGGAACCTCGCGCAGCGAGAGCTGATCAAACTGGCGCATCATGATGTGCTGACCGGACTGCCAAACCGCATCCTGCTGCATGACCGCCTGCAGCAGGCCCGGGCACTGGCACACAGGATGCAGACCCGTTTTGCCCTGCTGTTTCTGGACATGGATCGCTTCAAGATTATCAATGATACCCTGGGGCATGCGGTGGGAGATGACCTGTTGAGGATGATAGCCCATCGTCTGATCGGCTGTTTCCGGGAGACCGATACGATCGCCAGGATCGGCGGTGATGAGTTTGTGGTGCTGCTGTTGAATGTTGCTGATCAGGCCGATATCAGCCTGTTAAACGACAAGTTGCTGAGTGAACTTGCCCAGCCGTTCATGATCCGTAACCATGAACTGTTTGTGACTACCAGCGGCGGCATCTGTATCTATCCCGATGATGAACAGGATATTGAAACCATGATGCAAAAGGCTGATATTGCCATGTATCATGCCAAGGCATTGGGGCGTAACAATATCCAGTTTTATCATGATGATATGGATCAGAACGCGTCCCGTCGCTTTACTATCAGCAACTCTTTGCGGCGAGGCCTTGATCGTGGTGAGTTCAGGCTCTATTATCAACCTAAACTTGATGTCTGCAGCGATTGTATTGTGGCAACCGAGGCGTTGGTCCGGTGGCAGCACCCTGAGCTGGGGCTGCTGGCGCCAACTGAATTCATCCAGCTGGCTGAAGAGAGCGGCTTGATTGTTGAGTTAGGCGAATGGGTTCTGCGCGAAGCCTGCCGTCAGAATATGGCCTGGCAAAAGGATGGGATGCAGGGGTTGCGGGTTGCGGTCAATCTTTCCGGCTATCAACTGCAACATGGCCGGTTGGTTGAGACCGTGCGGGAGATTCTTGATGAAACCGGCCTGCCGGGTGAATGTCTTGAGTTCGAAATCACCGAGAGCGTGATTATGCAGAACCCTGATTATGCGGTTGAGGTTCTGAACGAGATTACGGGTATGGGAATTCATATCTCGATTGATGACTTTGGTACCGGTTATTCCTCTCTGTCACATCTGAAACGGTTCAGTGTCAATACCCTGAAGATCGACAAGTCATTTGTGCGGGATGTGGAAAATAACTCAACCGATGCTGCGATTGCATCGGCGATTATTGCGATGGGGAACAGTCTGAACCTGAAAGTGATTGCTGAAGGGGTTGAAACTGAGCAGCAGATGGATTTCCTGCGGGACAACAACTGTGATCAGGTACAGGGGTTTCTGATCAGTCGCCCACTCCCTGCAGAACAGGCCTTACGGGTACTGCGTGAAAAGTGTATCGGTGAGCTGGCTCACGGTCGAGAAGCCCTGAGGGCACGGTAGTCCTCAAGAATCTGCGCATGGTCGAAACAGAGCGGAGCAGGTAATGCCTGCAGGTCAAAAAGGGCAAGTTCCAGGGCGTCGTCATCCGCCTTGGGCGTGCCTTGGGCCTGGGCCACAAAGACCGTTGTAATCGTGTGCATCCGGCTGTCTCTGGCCGGGTCGGAGTAGCAGCCCAGTAATTGCAGATTGTAGATCTCAAGCGATGTCTCCTCTCGTGCCTCCCGCATGGCTGCCGTTTCCAGTGATTCTCCGTAGTCAACAAATCCTCCCGGCAAGGCCCACCCCAGAGGAGGGTTCCGGCGTTTGATCAGGACGATCTTTCCGTCAAGTTCAATAATAATATCAACGGTGGGAAACGGATTAAGATACTGTTTGAGCGTTGTTCCGCAGGAGGGGCAGGTGAGGATTTCAAAGGCCATGGACGGCTCCGTGACATAACATGAAAAAGGGGAAGCGCTGTCGCTTCCCCTTGATGCTGCAGATCTGGCTGAGTTTACTTCTTCTTGCCGCCGGAGGCCTTCTTGGAGGCCTTGAGCGGGTTGACTTTGACGTCTTCAACCTTGATCTCTACCTTGACGTGGGTGGCGAAGTTGCAGATGCCGTTGGCCCATTTTTTTGCCGGAGCCGGATATGCGCTGCAGACCTGACCGATACTGCCTTCAACAATCCGCTCACATCCTTCACAATTTTCTACAACGCTCTGGCAGGAACCATCCGGGAATACACATCCGCTCTTTGCCATGAAGGTACACTCGGTACCGGGAAGTACGGTCTGACACTGCATACATCATCCTCCTCAAATTGATTCAACGTAACGAGTCTAAACTGTAGCAATTCTGAAAAGAAAAAGTCAATACCAAAAACTGAATAAACTGTCCATGAGTTTTTGTCATCCTGCTGTTTTTTTGTAGCGTTTGACTTGACGCTTGGTCTGCTCTGTAGTAGCGTAACAAGATAAAAGCTGTCTTATTCTCTTCTTGAATGGAGGGGTTATGACCCACATCGCATTTGGTACCTCTGGTTGGCGTGGCATCTTGTGTGAGGATTTTACTTTTGAGAATGTAAAAGTCGTCACCCAGGCCATTGCTGACTATCTTAAAGCCTCCGGAGAAGCTGATAAGGGGGTGATTATTGGTCGTGATACCCGTTTCATGGGTAAGCGCTTTACTGAAGAGGCTGCCGGCGTATTGGCCGGTGCCGGTATCAAGGCGTTGCTGTGCAGCCGTGATGTGCCGACCCCGGTTATTTCCTTTGAAATCCTGCGACGCGGCGCTGCAGGAGGGATAAATTTTACTGCCAGCCACAATCCTCCTGAATATAACGGCATCAAGTTTTCACCTTCCTGGGGTGGTCCTGCTCTACCGGAAACCACCAGGGATATCGAGCAGCGCGCGAATGAAATGATGGGGGACTTCTGCTACAGCGAGCTGTCCCTTGAGGAAGCAAAAAAACGTGATCTGCTGGAGATGATTGATCCCCATTCAGCCTACCTGTCTGCGCTGGAACAGAAGATCGATTTTGATGCACTCAAGACTATCGGAAAGTTGGGGCTGAATCCGCTCTACGGCACAGCTCGCGGTTATCTGGATGCACCATTGAAAAGTCTTGGCGTGCCCTATGCCATGATCAATGATCACCTTGATCCGTATTTTGGCGGTCAACCGCCTGAGCCTTCAGAGGCCCACATCCCTGATTTCATCGAGCTGGTCAAGAATGATCCCACCATCCGGCTGGGGCTGGCAACCGATGGCGATGCCGACCGTTTCGGTATCCTGGATGCCGATGGCAGCTATATCGAACCCAACTACATCATTGCCCTGCTGCTGGATTACCTGATTCGGGTTCGTAAACTGAGCGGAGGTGTCGCCCGCAGCGTGGCCACTTCTCATTTTGTTGATGCCGTAGCAAAAAAACATGGTGTGCCTGTTTTTGAGACACCGGTCGGCTTTAAATATATCGGCGAACTGATCACTCAGGACAAGATTGTGATCGGTGGTGAAGAAAGCGCCGGACTGACTATCAAGGGGCATGTGCCTGAGAAGGACGGCATCTTGGCCTGCTTCTTGGTGGCCGAGATGGTGGCTCGAGAGGGCAAGACGGTACGGGAATTGCTTGAAAGAATGTATGGTGAAGTCGGGCGTTTTATTACCCGCCGTGATAACCTGAAGCTTTCACCTGATCTGGAGGCAGCCTATCCCGGTAAGGTCGCTGCTGTGCCGAAGGAAATTGCCGGAACGGCAGTAACGGATGTCATAACGGTAGACGGCGTCAAGCTGATCCTTGCTGACGGCTCCTGGATGCTGTTCCGTAAATCCGGCACAGAACCGGTGGTGCGTCTGTATGGTGAAGCAGCAACTGAGGCGCGGCTGGCCGAGGTGATGGCAGCAGGGAAGCAGTTTATACTTGAATAGAAGGAGTAGGTTGCATGTGGGATTACACACCGAAAGTTAAAGACCATTTTCTGAACCCCCGTAACGTGGGAGATATACCGGATGCCGATGCTGTTGGTGAAGTGGGCAGTCTGGCCTGCGGTGATGCCCTGAAGCTCTACCTGAAGCTGGATGAGAACAAGGAAAAGATCGTTGATGCCAAGTTTCAGACCTTTGGCTGTGCCAGCGCTATCGCCTCGTCATCAGCCCTGACCGAGATGGTCAAGGGCAAGACGCTTGATGAGGCGCTGGCAGTCAGTAATCAGGACATTGCCGAATTTCTTGGTGGTCTGCCGGAGGAGAAGATGCACTGTTCCGTGATGGGACAGGAGGCACTTGAGGTTGCCATCTTCAAATATCGTGGGCTCGAAGTGCCTGATCATGATGCCGAACATGACCATGGCCATGCCTATCCTGACTACGAAGGGACCCTGGTCTGTAAATGTTTTGGTATCACCGATACCTTCCTGAAACGGGTGATTGCCGACAATCACTTGACTACCGCAGAGCAGGTGACCAACTTCACCAAGGCCGGTGGTGCCTGCGGTAGCTGCATACCTAAAATTAAGGAACTGATCGCTGAGGTGCTGGGGCAGGCCAAAGAGGCCGCTGCCAAGCCAAAACTTTCCAACCTGAAGAAGATGCAGATGGTGCAGGAAGTGCTTGAACGGGATATACGTCCCATGCTGAGGGCTGATGGCGGTGACCTTGAGTTGATCGATATTGATGGCGATCATGTGCAGATTGCCTTCCGCAAGGCCTGTGCCGGATGCGCCTCTTCCGGAAATACCGCCAAATTTGTTGAGATGAAACTGCGGGAACTGGTGTACGAAGGCCTGCGGGTGCAGGAGGTTTCGGCATGAAGGTGATCTATCTGGATAACAACGCCACAACCAAGGTGGATGAGGCGGTCTTTGATGAGATGAAACCCTATTTCTGCGATCTGTACGGCAACCCCAGTTCCATGCATTACTTTGGTGGACAGGTGCAGAGCAAGACCAGCGAGGCCCGCAAGCGGGTAGCTGATCTGCTGGGTGCGTTGCCGGATGAGATCATCTTCACCGCATGCGGTACCGAGAGTGACAATACCGCCATCCGTTCTGCCCTTGAGGTACTGCCTGATCGTCGTCATATCATCACCAGCCGGGTTGAGCATCCAGCCGTGTTGACCCAGTGCCGCAACCTGACTGCCAAAGGCTACCGGGTCACCGAGATCGGTGTTGATGGTGCCGGGCGGCTGGATATGGAGGAGTACAAAAAGGCGATTGATGATGATACCGCCATAGTCTCCTTTATGTGGGCAAACAATGAGACCGGTGTCATCTTTCCGGTGGAGGAGGCTGCAGTCATTGCCAGGGCCAACGGAGCCCAGTTTCACACCGACGCAGTCCAGGCGGTGGGCAAGATCCCGATCAATATGGCTGCTTCAAAGATTGACATGCTCTCGCTCTCCGGCCACAAATTGCATGCGCCTAAGGGGATTGGTGCGCTGTATGTCCGTAAAGGTACTCCCTATCGTCCGTTACTGGTTGGCGGGCATCAGGAAAAAAGCCGCCGGGCTGGTACGGAGAACGCTGCCGCCATCATTGCGCTGGGCAAAGCCTGCCAGCTGGCCGGTGAGTTCATGGAGGCAGAAAATACCACGGTCAAGGCCAAGCGAGACCGGCTTGAGTCAGCTCTTATGGCAGCAATCCCCCATGCACGTGTAAACGGTGGCGGTGCTGACCGCCTCCCTAACACCACCTCTATCGCCTTTGAATTTGTCGAAGGCGAGGCGATCCTGCTGCTGCTGTCTGAACTGGGGATCTGCGCCTCATCCGGCAGCGCCTGCACCTCCGGTTCTCTGGAACCGTCCCACGTGCTGCGGGCCATGGGAGTTCCGTTTACCTGCGCTCACGGTTCGATCCGCTTTTCACTCTCGCGCTACACGACCGATGCTGAGATAGATGCGGTTATCAAAGAGTTGCCACCCATCATCGTCCGCCTACGGCAGATGTCCCCCTTTGGAAGGGAGTTTCTCAAGTAGAACCTTTACTGCTGTGAATAGATTTGAACAGAAAAGCGGGGTTCGTGCCCCGTTTTTTTGTACCTGCTGCTGCATTCCCAGCTGAAACTGGTATACTTGTCAAGCGAATGCAACCTTGAATATGCAGCGAGGTTACTATGCCGATAATTATAGCCTTCTGTCTCAGTCTGGCTCTGCTGGTGTCTGATCTGACACCGGTTTGGGCAGATGCGCCCCCCGCAACGCCGTTTATTCGTATCAATACCCGACTGCATTCGGCAAAGATTATGGATATGGCGGCGAGCAGAGACGGCAAGGTGCTGGCAACAGTTTCCTTTGACAAGACCGTCAAGCTGTGGGATGCCGAAAGTGGAAAACTGATCAATACGATCAGACCTCCCATAGGCGCTGGCATAGAGGGGGTGCTGCATGCGGTTGCCCTGTCTCCTGATGGGCGTACGGTAGCTGCTGGAGGCTGGACAGGCGGCAGTTGGGATGGCCGTTTCAGTGTCTACCTGTTTGATGTGGCAACCGGTGAAATAAAACAACGCCTACCCGGTTTTCCCAAGCCGGTTAGCAAGCTTGCCTTTTCGCCGGGTGGCGACCAGCTGGCGGTCGGTTTGCATTCGTCAGGAGGGCTGTATCTGATCAGCATTTCCGAGCGGCGGCGTGTTGTTGCAGACTCTCTGCCAGGAGTCTGTACCAGTCTGGAATATGACCGGGCCGGAAACCTGTTTGTTGTCTCTGATGGCGGCGTTATGAGACGGTACCGCCCTGATGGGACCCTGCAGTACTCGCTACAGACAGGTGAGCGCAGCAGGATTATGGATGCAGCGCTTTCGCCGGACGGCAAGCAACTGGCACTGGTGTATCAGGATTCTTTTCAGGTTGAGTTGCGTAGTGCAACTGACGGACATTTTCTCAAGCTGTTGCAGCGGCCCGGCGGAAAATTCATGAGTGTTGCCTGGTCTGTAGACGGCAGTCAGATTCTGGCTGCTGGACACAACAAGGCTGAAGATGATCGTAAAATACTGATGATCTGGAACGCGGATTCCGGGTATCTGGATGAACTGGTAGCTACTCCTGCCAATACCGTTGTTTCAACGTTGCTTGTGCTGCCTGATGGCTCAGTTGCCTTTGTCTCTCGATTGTCCGGATTTGGTCTGCTTCGTTTTGATGAGCCGGCTGTAGTGTCTCTCAGCCGGTTTCATGGACGTGGCTTAAAAAAACAATTTACCCTGGTAGAGCGCAAGCAGGCCTACTATCATGCGCTTGCCGTGGCTGATTTCTTTAAAAATCATGACACATTCCGTATCTCCCGCGATGCCTCTTCAGTGTTGTTCAGTTACGAGCGTTACGGCAAGGCGCTAGCCAGATTTGATCTTAAAACGCGGCGTTTGAGCGTGCCTCACCCCACTCAGGACGATCTGCTTCCCCATCGGGTGACAGCCGACGGCATTGATCTTCAGAACTGGTATGGTGCCTCGGAGCCGCGTCTGAATCGCGTGCCGCTTGGAGGCTTTGAGTCCCAGGAGTTGAACTGGAGTCTGGCAGTCCGCAATGATGAACAGGGTTTTGTGCTGGGAACAAACCTGTACCTGAGGTCGTACAACAGAAAGGGACAACTGCTCGTGAAGAAGCGTATCCCTTACACGGCAAAGAATATTGCTCTTTCTGCTGATGATCGTATGTTGGTTGCTGCACTGGATGATGGCAGTATCCGCTGGTATCGCATGCCTGACGGCGAGGAGAAGTTCGCCCTGTTTCCTCACCCGGACAGAAAACGCTGGATACTCTGGACCCCTGACGGTTTCTTTGATCATGGCAGTGGTTCTGAAAATCTGATCGGCTTTCAGGTAAATCGAGGTGCAGAACAGTCCTCGCTGATGGTTGGGGCAGACCGCATGTTTGATTTGCTTTATCGGCCGGATCTTCTGGATCGTGCCATTGCCGGAGAGAATCTTGCTCCCTATCTGTTGCGTTTACAGAAGCGAAGTAGTGGCCCTCTCCAAGTGGATCCAGATGGAGTCAGAGCGAAGCCTGAAAAATATCGATTAGAACAGCAGTTACAGCAACATGCTGAAATGCAACGGTTGGATCAGGAAAATAAAGCTGAAGAGCTGGCACGTCTGCAGCGTGAGCAAGAGCAGGCTGAACGGGCGAAGAAGGCTGCCGTTAAGGCTGTAGCTGAGCCGGCAGAACAGGCGCAGCAGCTGAAAATGCCACTGCAGGATGAAGATCCGGAGCCTCCACTTGACGCCATTGCTCTGACTGCTCTGGTTGAACCAAAGACTGCCTTGTCCGGCTTGGTGACAACAGCAACATTGCCGCCCAAGGTGCGGTTCTTGACGGGTACAGGCACAAGCCAGAGCCGTGACATGCTCGTCAAGGCAGAGTTGTGCGATACCGGCGGTGGAATCGGTAATATCACCCTGTTTCTGAACAACATGCCGATTGTCTTTGAACAGTCCGGTAGGGGGCTGGTCAGCCGAAGCAAGGCAGGAACCGGATGTACACCGTTCGAGCGGATCATTACACTTGCTTCCGGAGAGAATGTCATCTCATTGACGGCATTTAACGCTTTAAACAGCATTGAATCCGAGCAGGATCAGATCACCATCCGCTACACAAGCCCTGAACCAGCGAAACCGCGTCTGCACCTACTTACCGTTGCAGTGAACAACTACCGTGAAAAAGAGCTGCGTTTGAAGTATTCGGTTAACGATGCTGCAGCATTGACCCGGATTGTGACTGAAAAAGGAAAACAGCTCTTTACCGGAATTCAGAGCTATCAGCTCTATGATGAGCAAGTAACCCGCAGCGGACTTGAAGCCATCTTCGCCTCTGTCAGTAAAAATGTGCAGCGTGGTGACGTTTTCGTGTTGTTTGTGGCGGGCCACGGGCTGACCGATGAACTTGACGGCATGTATTATTTCCTACCTGCAGATTTCCGGTTTGACGGTATCCAGTCATTGGCTCAAAGCGGAATTTCAATGAACGACTTTAAGCGGCTTGCCAGCTCAATACCTGCCATGAGAAGCCTTTTTCTGATTGATACCTGTAACAGTGGGGCATTCAGTGAAGGGATGGCGCAGAGCGGAATAGCCGAGAATACTGCGCTGGGCAAGCTTGCCCGTTCGGTTGGGAGGGCCACCATTGCTGCCAGTTCTAGAAATCAGGTGGCCCTGGAGGGCTATCAGGGGCACGGTGTTTTCAGTTATACTGTGCTTGAGGCAATGAAAGGAGAGGCCGCAAACCGCAAAGGCCAGATTACCATCAACGCCCTGGCGACTTTTATTGAGGAGACCCTGCCGGGGCTGACCTTCAAAAAATGGGGTTACGAGCAGATTCCGCAGAAAACTCTGATCGGTTCTGATTTTTCGATCGGGATT
>CAZOTC010000016.1:0-22473 GCA_964582605.1 uncultured Geobacter sp.
GGCTGCCCTCCCCTATGACGTGATGGATGTGGAAGAAGCCCGCCGGATGGCAGGCAGCAACAGCGATTCCTTTCTACATATCTCCAGACCGGAGATCGACCTGCCTCCCACAGTGGACCCCCATGCCGATGAGGTACACCGGCAGGGTAGACTGAACCTGCAAGCGTTTATCGACCGCAAGGCACTGATCAGGGAAGAGATCCCCTGCCTGTATATCTACCGTCAACAGATGGGCTCCATCATTCAGACCGGTCTGGTGGCCTGCGCTGCGGTTGACGACTATCAGTCCGGTGTGATCAAGAAGCATGAACATACCCGGGCCGACAAGGAAGAGGACCGGATCAGGCATATTGACACCCTGGACGCCAATGACGAGCCGGTCTTCTACATCTTCCGCAACAATCCCGAGGTTGAGGAGATTCTGGCCGGAGCCTCCTATGAGCCGCCCGATTACAACTTTACCAGTGATGACGGAGTTTCTCACAAACTCTGGGTAGTTGCAGACCAGGCCCTGATTGATCATCTGACCGGCCTGTTTGACGCCATACCAACCCTGTACGTGGCCGATGGACACCATCGCAGCGCAGCTGCAGCCAGGGTGCGCGATCTGCGCAAGGCAGCCAATCCAAACCATACCGGCTCTGAAGAATACAACTTCTTCCTTACCGTGATCTTCCCTGAAAGCCAGCTGAATATCATGCCGTACAACCGGGTGGTCAAGGACCTGAACGGACTCGATACGCCGCAGTTCCTTGATGCCGTCGGCAAATCCTTCGTGATTTCGGCGGCGCCCGCACCGCTGGCACCGGAAGAGCGGCATCAGTTCGGCATGTACCTCGGCAGGCAGTGGTATCGTCTGCAGGCCAGGCCTGAACTGGCCGACGAAGGCAATACCGTGGAACGGCTTGATGTCTCGATCCTTCAGAACCACCTGCTTCACCCGATACTGGGGATAGAGAACCCCCGCACCGACAAGCGGATCAGCTTTGTGGGCGGCATCCGCGGTCTGGACGAACTGGTGCGACTGGTGGACAGCGGTGAGTATGCCGTGGCCTTCTCCATGCATCCCACCGGCATCAAGGAACTCATGGATCTGGCCGATGACGACCAGATCATGCCGCCCAAATCAACCTGGTTCGAGCCGAAGCTAAGAAGCGGACTGTTTGTGCACCTGCTGTCGTAGGAGTAGTCTTTTTCCGCGATATCTGCGTAAGTCTTCAATCGTGCTTGTGCGGCGTACTCAAGGGGTACGCCTCCGCGCACTCCTTCGACAGCCTTGATCTCACGAAAAAATTCTCACTCCTGTAAGTAGAGGATGATATTCATGCGTTATTGGCTCTTCAAATCCGAACCGGGCTGTTTCTCTTTCCAGGACCTGCAGGCCCGTCCCGATGCCGTCGAGCACTGGGACGGGGTACGCAATTTCCAGGCCCGCAACTTGCTGCGGGACGAGATCAAGCCCGGCGACCGGGTACTGTTCTATCACAGCTCAATCCCGGAACCGGCAGTGATCGGTCTCTGCACGGTAGTACGGGAAGGCTATCCTGATCATACCGCCCTTGACCCGTCTGCTGACCATTTTGATCCCAAGGCAACGCCGGAGAAGCCGATATGGTATATGGTTGATGTCCGGGCAGACCGGCCGCTGCCTCGCGAAGTGCCGTTGGCTTTGATCAAAGAGCATCCGGCTCTGCAACAGATGCCGTTGGTCAACCGCAGCAGACTTTCGGTCCAGCCGGTTACAGAAGAACAGTTTCACCTCATCCTGAAGCTGGGAGGTCTGCCGTGATCCTGCACAACCTGTTGATCTGCCTGATCTGTCTTATGATTGCCGCATCGGTGCAGGCAGCTCCACGAGAGCTGACGGTTTTTGCCGACGGAACGTTGCTTGAACTTGAGGCTGCAGCGAAAAAGGGAATTGTTGAGATTGCGCTGCCGGGACCGATCCGGGAGGGCACGTTACGGGTCAGACCGCTGGACAGCAGCACGGTTGGACGGGTTGAACTGCTGCCGGCCAAAATACCGGATAAACTGCAGAAAGAGCTGGACAGCCTGGCTGAGCAAAAGAGCCGGTTACAGGACCGCATGAAGGCGCTGGAGCATCGTGAAGGGATCTTTGCCGCCGCTGCCAAGTCGCAAAGCTCCAAGGCTCCTCGCAAGACCAAGACCAATCCTGATCCGCTTGCCTCGGTCCGTCAGGGAACCGACTTTGCCATTGCCCAGCTTGAGGCGGTCTATACTGCCCGCCGCCGCACCGAGCAGGAATTGAAGCGGGTTGAGGCCAGGATAGCAGATGTCGGCAGAAAAACGGCTGCCGGACCGACTGCCAGAATCTCGGTCGTACCCGCCACAGCACGGATCAGGCTGGCTGCCGTGCTGCAGGAAGGCGGCTGGAAGCCACGCTATGAAATCAGGCTACAACAGACTGGAACCGCAGACCTGCTATTGCTGGGCGATATAAGCGGGCTTCCGGACGGTTATTCGGTTACGGTTGCACCGACAGCTCTCACTGCAGGCAAACCGCAGCAGCTCTACCCGCTGCCGGTCGGCAGTGTACCACGGCTTGCAACATGGCAGATGCCAACCGCTGAGGAAAAGATCACCAGCACCCCTTTGCCGTCATTTTCCTTCAGCCTTACAAACAGCAGTACCTCAACCTTGCCTGCCGGACAGGCAGCGGTCTACGCCGGTGGAGAGTATATCGGCACAACTCCTTTTCCTGCTGTTCCGGCAGGTGCATCAATCACCCTGACTGGTCCTTCCGGCAATCAAAAGGCCGGTTCCCCCTGAAGGAAACCGGCCCTGTATGCCGTTCTTAACCCCTTAAACTACTTCAGCAAAATCTCGATTTTTGCCTTCTTTTTGGCCTCTTCAAGGGTCGCGTTAATCGCTTCCGACACCTTCTGACGCTTGAGTGAGTCCGCAATTTTGAGCTTTACGTCCTCAAAAGGGATCTTGCCGGCCGGCTTTTTCTCGGACAGCTTGATGATGTGATACCCGAATTGGGTCTCGACCACGCCGCTTACCTCACCCGGCTTCAGCGCCCAGGCAGCATCTTCAAACGGCTTGACCATCTGTCCCTTGCCGAAATAGCCAAGATCACCACCCTGCTTGCTGCTGGGGCATCCAGACTGTTCCTTGGCCAGTTTGGCAAAATCAATACCGGCCTTGATCTGCTTCAACAGCGCCTCAATCTTTTCCTTTGCCTTCTTTTTGTCGGCAGCGCTTGCCTTGGGATCCACGGTAATCAGGATATGACTGGCACGGATCTGCTCCGGCTGATTGAAGGCATCAGGATTCTTGTCGTAAAATGCCTTGACCTCGGCGTCGGATACCTGCTGCTTGGGTACGATAACCTGCTCGATGTAGTTCTCGATGATAACATTCCGTCGGATCAGCTCCTGCAGAGACTGTTCGGTCATCCCCTGTTCCTGCAGCCCCTTCTTGTACTCATCATCCGTCTTGAAACGGGTCTTCAGACGGGCAACGGCATCGGCAACCTTCTTGTCCTGATCCTTTACCGGTGTCTTCTCGGCAATCTGGTACATCAGCTCGGCACCCAGCATCTGGTTCAGCAGAAACTGCTGCAGCTCTTTTTCCTTACCCGGCGGCACCTGTGCCGCTGCCGGTGACTTGCTGAAGGCATTCAGGGCTTTCTGCAGATCTGCCGCCGGAATGGCCACCCCGTTTATCCTGGCGACCGGGTCCGGCAGCGGAGTTGTTTTTTCAGCAGCAGCAACAGGCGCTGTCGTTTTCTCGGCAGCAGTTGCACCAGCGACAGCTGAAACGGACAATGCGGATACAACCACCGCAACAGTCATACATTTTCTTAACGTCATGACGATTCGATCTCCTTTGACGACAATTTGATCAAAAATATATAACACAGTGCCAATCAGGGATGAAGCGAATTATTAAGAGAAACATTTTTGACTTTTCAACAACTTTCGTTTACAGTTCAGCTCATTAAAATCCTGTCTTCAGGCAGGGTCACCACGCCACACTGGGAGGTAAGGGGTCCATGAAGAAGGTGCTTGTCGTTGATGACAGCCTCTCTGTAACTCGCCAACTGGAAAAGATCATAAACGATTCCGGCGATTTCGTATGTGTCGGCCACGCGAAAAACGGGGCCGAGGCGATCAAGATGAATCATACCGAAGACCCTGACATCATCTGCATGGACATGAACATGCCCGGCATGGACGGTCTGACCGCCCTGCGCAGTCTGGTGATGCTGGATAAAGCGGTGCAGGTGGTGATGGTAACCTCGTTGGGTGGAGTCGGTGACAAGTTTACCGAGGCCATCAAGCTGGGAGCCAAGAACGTAATTTCAAAACCGTTTGAGGCTGAAAACGTGCTGCGCATCCTGCGGGCGCTCTGACAGGGCTGGGGGACTGAACTGATGGCGGTTAAATTTTTTGGACAATTTCTGGTAGAACATGATGCGGTAACCAGCGAATCGTTGCTGCATGCGATCGAGTTACAGGAACGGAACAACCTGAAACTGGGTGAAATGGCAGTAGCAATGGGTTTTATCACGCAAAAGGATATTGAAACAGCCCACGCTGCCCAGTTATCAAAAGATATGAAACTTGGGGATTTGCTGGTTGATCTCGGTTTTCTCTCATCAGAGCAGCTGGAAGAGGTTATTGCTCATCAGAAGGCGACTCACCTCTACATTGGCGAGGCGCTGGTCAAGGTGGGAGCCCTTACCCCCGACAAGCTGGATCACTACCTAGCCGCCTTCAAGGCAGATCAGGCCCCTTACGCGGCCGACCGGGTAGAACTGCCTGCCTGGCTCTCTGAATGCAACGCTGCCTGGGAAATGACTGTTGACCTGACCTACAAGATGATCACACGGGTAATCGGCATCCAGTTCCGCCCGGGTAAATTTTTTGAGACGGACCAATTGTCTACAAACTACATGTATGCTGCCATGGATCTCGAGGGCGATCTGACCGCCCGTTATCTGCTTTCGGTTTCTGCCGGGATCCAGAAGACGATAGCCAGGGCTATTCTCAAGGAAGAAGATGTCGAGGATGAGGATGACGAGATCCTGGAAGACACCATCATGGAGTTTGTCAATATTGTCTGCGGCAACGTGGTTGCCAAGGCTTCACAGATGGGTTTCAACATGGATATCAATCCGCCGGTCACCATTCATCCACCCTTAAATGGTATGCCTGTACCTGATGGCTACCGTGGCGTGGTGTTTCCGATCCATGTCGGGGACGAAGAAACCATGGAGATGGCGCTCTTTGTCAAACAGTAGGACCTATCAGGGCTTTGAAAAACGTTAAGAGGAAGGCCGGATGCAAGGCGCACGGAGCTCAGTAACCGAGAGATAACAGCTGGTTAGGCAACGGATCAAGCACCACGCAACGCGACAGGCGGCCTCCGGAATAGTTTTTTCAAAGCCCTGATATACTCCTTCAATTAAAAAGGGCGCCGGATCGGCGCCCTTTTTAATTGCCCGTCAATATACTGCGTACCTCATCGGTATAGTTCTCCCCATCAGAACGGACAACCAAAGGTGGTACTACCTCAAGGCTGACGTTCTTCCTCCCCTTGGCCAGCTCCACCAGAAACACCTTGGCCACACCTCCAGGCACTCCATGTACCATCCGCAAGCGCACCACCGCCAGCTTCTGAACTGCCGCCTCCACCATCAAATCCGGCAGACGATCCGTGTGGTACACCAGACAGATACGACCGGTCACCGGTTTAACCAGATACTTGGCTGCGGCCAGAAAGTCCGCCAGGGTGGCGGTGGTCTCGTGGCGGGCTGCCAGCTTGCCGGGATGGGGGTTCAGCCTGCCCCGGCCCTGCTTGCGGTAGGGAGGATTGCTGACCACCAGATCACAATTTGAGACCGGCAGGTGCTGACGAACATGGAGAATATCGTCATGCACCACGGTGATCTGCTTTTCGAGATTGTTGATTCGAACATTTTCACGCGCCAAAGCTGATGCCCGATCGTCTTGCTCAAAGGCGGTAACCCGGGTCTGTAACGCCATCTTTGCCAGTATCAGCGCCATCACCCCGCTGCCGGTGCCGAGATCCGCTATCTGCAGTTCACTCCCAGTACCGCTAAAGTCACACAGCAGCAACGGATCCAGGGTAAAACGGTAGCCGTCCTTGGGCTGCAGCAGGGTTAATCCGAACCGCTTCAGCTCATCACGGGTGTAAAAAGACGGGTCGAGGGTCAAGGGGCAAGGGTCAAGAGGCACTGCCGGATCTCCGCCTGAACAGCAACTCCCTCACCATAAACACAGCAAAGAGAGTGAAGGAACCCAACGTCAGCCACTTGCCGATCTTGAACGGCAGTGGGTCAAACCAAAATTCAACGGTATGCCTTCCGGGAGTAAGGTAAATACCACGCAGGATATGGTTTACCGGGACAATCTCAACAGATTTTCCGTCTATCTGCGCCTTCCACCCCTTATGATATTTTTCTCCAAGCACCAGAAGCGAGTTTGTGGCAACATCGGCTGAGAGGTCAATACGCTCCCCTTCATACCGTTCAACCTTAACGACCCCGATATTTTCAGCCCGACGGAAAGGAATAACAGGAAAAGACTCCACTATCGCCTCAACTGACGGCCTGAATTCAGGGCTCTGCAGCATCTTAAGCCGCTGAGCCGGATCAGCCACCACAATGGCCCTGCTCACCAGCCAGGCCTTGGGCAGCACCTGGCGGTTTTCAAGCACCACCTCTCCGCCGCCACGAAAAACCACCGGATAACGCTCCCCGAATTTTTCCCTGTTCTGTTCGTACAGCTGCTCTTCTGCCACCAGCCAACGCACATTCATGATATCAGGTAGTTGTGACTGCAGTGAAAGCGCATCCAGATACTCTTGCCAACGGACCTTCTGGACCGGCATAGAGGTATACAGCACCGGTATCTTGTGCAGCGCGTACTGTTCGCTGCCTGCGGCAAGCGGAAGCACACGATACTGCTTTGACGTTGCGGCAAGGTACTCAACGGACGGAGAACGGTGATCGCGGCGGTTCGTCTGCGGCAGCGCGGTCGTCACCAGCATGGCACTGTTGATCCGCCCGACATCAATTAAAAAGAGAACCAGCAGCAGATACGGCATCAACGCACGGAAACGCTCCCCTTTCACAGCCTGATAGATCAGCAGTGCATAACCGGCTGCAAACATGACGGCAATCTTTGTTTCGTCAATCAGGTTCACCCAACGCCGGGTGGCAAGTTCTGCCCCCTGCTGGTATCGAGTTGGCTGCAACAGCTGTTCAGACAACACAGAAAGCCATCCGGAATACCAGATAAGCTCGGTAGCAAGCAACGCCCCCAACAGCAGGGGCAACGACACGACTGCAGTGAGGTAACGCCGGACTATCGGCGTCTCGAGCAGGTCCTGCCGCCGCAGCAGGTCGATCCCACGGGCAGCCAGCAGACAGATAGCGGCAAGCGGGATAAACAGGAACATTTTGGGCACCCGGAAACGGTTCATGCCCGGAAAATAGTCAAACAGCCAGTGATAGACCGGCGTATATTTGCCCATCGCAATCAACAAACCAATAGTTATGATAGTAACGCAAAACCAGGTCTGCCGGTCACGCAGCAACAACAGCGGCAACGGCAGCAGCAGCCAGGGCAGCAGGCCAAGGTAGCTGGAGGTCTGGGTAAAGACCATCCTGCCCCAGTAGTAGACCTCACCCTGCCTGGGCCGGTCTCCGGCCTCCTGGCGGGAAAGGCCGAACATCCCCGGTATCAGGTAGGTGGCAAGCTCCTCCGGCGGCATCGACCACTGCATTGCCTCTTCCCGATCCAGCCCTCCCTTGCCCTGGTTGGAACCGGACTGCACACCGCGATTGGTGTCCTGCGACCAGGCCTTAAGCGGCAACAGGTCCATGGCCACTGACGTAAGGAAAAACAGCGGCACCAGCAGCGTCATCAGCAGCATCCGCATTCTGCTCCATCCGGCAGGCTGCGATGACTGCCGCCATTCCGCAACAAGGTGAAACAGCCCATACAGACCGATTGCAAGACAGGTATAGTAGGCGATCTGCCAGTGGGTGTGAAAAAACTGAACTGCCAGTACGCTACCAGTAGCGAGAAACCAGACCAGGCGTTTTTCCTGATAAGCTTTGGCAAGACAGAAGAAGGCCCAGGGGGCAAAGCTGATGGTGGCGATCTTCAGGACATGACCGGCATTGATCAGGGTGGCTGTTTCAGGTGCCAGGGCAAAGATCAGGCCGGCAATCAGGGCCGCCAAGCGACTGGTTCCCACTGCCCTGCACCAGGCATAGATACCGCTTGCCGCAACAAACAGGTACAGCAGGATGAACCAGGCCACAGCCGCCGGCAGCGGCAGCAGCTTGTACAGCAGCCCCTGCCAGACCAGAAACTGGTTGACCTGTCCCCCGCCATCCAGCGTATTGCCGCCATTGCCGTAGATATCCCAGATCGCTTGCAGTTTGAAATTGAACAGCTCCGCCGGCGACTGTTGAGCAAGTCGCAGGGCAGACCAGTAGTACTCATTCAGGATATCCGGCGCACGGATCACCTGATCGGTAAACAGGATCGGCCAGAGGGAAACAACCATACAGAACAGCATCCCGGCCATCGCCGCAAGATCAGTGTTTCTACCCTTCATCGATTCCTCACTGTTGCCTGATAACTGCTGATTGTCTGACGGGCCGCCTCATCCCAGTCAAACAGACGCGCCCGCTCTCGGCCCTTGTTACGCAACTGTTCTGCAAGGGCATGATCCGTCAGGATGCGGGTCAGTGCGGCACTTACGGCACTGCTGCTGGTATGGTCCACCGTCAGACCGGCAGCGCCAACCACCTCGGGAATCGCTCCGGTATCCGACACCACCACCGGAACTCCGCAGGTCATCGCCTCAAGCGGAGGCCGCCCGAACCCCTCGCAATGCGAAAGATAAGCCGCAACTGCAGCGCCGTCGTAGAGATACGGCAGCTCTTCATCCGCTACAAATCCGGTAAAGATCACCTCCTGCGCAAGCTGATGCCTGGCTATGGCCTGATCCAGCTCTTCGGTCATCCAGCCGCGCCTGCCGACAATGACCAACGGACGCCCCTTGCGCAACAGAGGATCAAGGGCTGCGTAGGCAGCCACCAGGGTCGTCAGGTTCTTGCGGGGCTGAATCGTCCCCACATACAGGATATAGCCCTTTTGCAGACCGTAGCGGTTGCGAATCCGCTCCCCTTCTGCCGGATCACGCGGCAGCCCCATCGTGCGGTCTATCCCCTGCATGATCACGTCGATACAATCCGACGCGACCCCGAACCGTTCCATGATCCCCCGGCGGGCGTACTCGGAGATGGTGATGATCCGGCTGCTCCTGCGGGCAGCCAGAGGGATATGCATCCGCCAGTAACAGCGGGCCGCAAAGGTCTCAAACTGCGGAAAATCCAGAGGGATCAGATCATGCAGCGTCACCGTCACCGGGCAGGGCGAGAACAGAGGAACTGAACTTTTGGGACAGTGCAGTAGATCGACCTTTTCCCGGCGACAGAGGGCAGGCAACAGGATATGTTCACGATAAAGTCGCGCCAGAGGAGATTTACCGGGCAGCACCCGCTCCCGGGCAGCAGGGAAGCGGCCCAGATGGACCGGATCATTGTAGACCAGAAGATAGCTGTTTTCAGTGTCAATCCGCAGCAAGGCCTCCAGCAGACCCAGCAGGTAGGAGCGCGGCCCCCCCTGGGTGGAAAGTGTTGAGGCATCTATGGCAATCTTCATGGCTGGTCACCGGACAGGGGTCGAAATTTGGGGTGCAGCCGCATCAGAGAGTACATACCGGTACGGCGCAGCAACAGTTTTATACTCCCCGCAGCAGCATAGCGCAGATACCAGCCGGCGGCCTTCCAGCGTGGATAGCCGGCTGCAACGGTTACCCGGAACAGCTCCCTGCGTACAGCAAGAAAATGACTGTCACTGGCACCGCCGTACCGCATCCGGGCCAGGATACGGGGCAGATAGCAGAAGCGGCACCCGGCACGATAATAACGCAGCGAAAGCTCGTAATCCATGGTCAGGCGAAGCGCGACATCAAATCCACCCAGCTCCCGATAGCGGGCTGCCCGGACAAACACCGCGGGATGATTGAGCGGCATCTCGCGCCAGATCGTTTCAGCCACCTGTCCAGGCACCATCCTGAAGAGCGGCTGATCTCCTTCCAGGCGCAGCATGTCGCCATGCACCAGATCACAGTCAGGATCGGCCTGCATCTGATCCCGCACAGCCGATAACGCACCGGCCTCGTACAGGTCATCGGAATTGATGATGCCGATCACCTCTCCCCGTGCCAGTGCAATCCCTTTGTTAAAGGCATCGGCAATACCCTGGTCAGGCTCGGAGATCCAGCGAATACGTTCATCTGCAGCAGCATGGCGCTTGATAATGTCAAGCGTTGCATCAGCAGACCCGCCATCAATCAGCAGGTATTCGAGCGCTACATCAGCCTGGTCAAGAACACTGCGGATGGTTTCTTCCAGACTGGCGGCACTGTTCATGGTGGGGGTGATAATACTGAACAACATCAGCCCTGTCCCTCCAGTACTGCATGGTAGACTGCCAGCGTTTCCCGGGCAGTCCGCTGCCAGCTGAAGCAGGCTGCCCGTTCCAGTCCAGCCTGACGCAGGCTGCTACGCAGGGAGCTGTCTTCCAACACCCGCTGCATCTGCAGGGCCAACCCGGCGGCATCTTTTGGGGGGAACAACAGGGCAGCACCACCGGCAATTTCAGGCAACGAGGTGGCATCGGCGCAGACCACCGGGCAGCCGCAGGCCATCGCCTCAAGCACTGGCAGGCCAAATCCCTCAAACAAGGACGGAAATGCCAGCAGCTCGGCACAACGATAGAAGGCCGGCAGGTCCTGCATCGAAAAATAGCCGGACATCCTGACGCAGTCCGTCAGCCCCAGCCGTTCAATCTCCTGCTGCACCGCAGCATGCCCCTGCTTGGCTATGCCGCTCAACACCAGATCACCGTCAAACCGGGCAGCATCTTTCAGAAGTCTGAAGGCGGCCAGCAAGGTTGTATGATTCTTGTGGGGCCAGGTAGCTGCCGGGTAGAAAATGAAGGGCCGCTCAACCCCGTAACGTTTCAGAAGCAGCCGATCCTGTTCCGGATCTTCCTGGCTGCTGAAGTGCGGCGAGGCTGCCAAATAGATGGTTGTGACCTTTGCCGGATCCGGATCATACCGGTTTAGCAGCGTTTGACGGACATGGTCCGAAATGGTGATGATCCTGTCGGCAGCTATTGCTGCAGCTCGATACTCCCGCTGCTTCTTGCGTAAGACCCAGGGAGAGAAAAATTCCGGTAAAAACTCATGCTGCAGGTCATGGATGGTCACTACCGAAGGACAGGCCGCTCCCGGCGTCAGCAACGAGAACGGGTGATGCACCAGATCGGCCTGTATCCGTTGCATTGAACGGGCGGCAAGATCCCGGCCGGTCAGGTTTCTGATAATACCCCGGGCAAACCATCCGGCTGAACGGGGGGCAAAGCCGTTGCATGCCTTTAACTCAAAGCGTGCATCGTCAGGCATCAGCCCCGAAAGATAGCGGCTGTCTCCCCATACCTGATAGCGCTCATCGCCGGGAAGCAATGCAAGTTCACTGATCAGGCTGCGGAAATAGGTCTCCATGCCGCCGATGGTTCCCGGTGCAAAGCTGATGGCATTCAGAGCAACACGCATCAGAGCTGCAGCCCCTTACCGTGCATATCCTGCTGCAGCAACGACCTGCGCCGCACAAACGGTGCCAGCAAAGCTGCCCCTTTACGTCGGGCCAGCAACCTGAAAAGTGCCGGCGGAAGCTTTTTACGTGTCAGCAGATGCATGGTGGAGCCGTTTGAATACAAACTGCAGCCGAACCGTTCTGCAAGCAGCTCCAGTGATTTCAGGCTGTAAAAGGTGATATGCTGACCATGTTCAAGACCGTAATACCACCAGTCACCCGGCTTTGGGGCAGGCTCCGGCACTAGATTGGTGGTAAACAGGACCGCATCCGACAGAGCCAGCATCTGTTCCAGCTCTTGCACCGGATGCTCAAGGTGTTCCAGCAGTTCAAAGGCGGTGATCAGCTCATAGCGACTTTCTTCACCCCCTGCATGGATAAACGGTCCGGCAAGCAGGTTACTACAATACTTATCATACCAGCAGAAATCATACCCGGCGTCACGCATCAGTCGCACCAGCAGGCCGTAACCGCCTGCATAATCGAGAAAACGTCCGGCAGGATTAAAAAAAAGGCTGATTAACACACCGGTTATCCGTGCAAGCTGCACATTACGCGCTACCAGACCCATGTCGGAGGTTGTTATGGCCTGGCTGTAGGCCTCATCGAGCCAGTGAGGTGCATCAACGGCAACAGTACCGCAATGATCGCAACGTAGGAACGCAGCCTGATGCCGCCCCAGCACCACTGACTCGCCCAACAGGTCTGTCGGCGCATTGCAGACTCTACAGGCAGTCATGAAGCACCTCCGCAAAGGCCTGGCCGATCCGTTGCGAAAAACAGACTGTTGCATAGCGCTCCTCTGCCAGCTGCAGTGCTTTTTTACTCTCCACAGTCAGGCACTCTGCAGAGGTGGAGGCTAACGCAAGCACCGTTCTTTCTATGGTTTCCACGCTGCAGTCCGGCAGCAACATTACCTCATCATCTGCAAAACCGCAGGCAGTGCTGGCAATAGAGACCATCCCGGCAGACATGGCTGCCGTCACACTGCCGGACATCCCCTCGGCGCAGGAGGGAAGCAACATCCAGGCACAACGCCCGGCCAGCTCCTGAAAGCGGCTGCCGGTAATATCCAGAAACCCCTCAGGATGAATATTGGGCGTAGCAAACAGCTCCCGGTGATAGAGCGTGCAGAAATCACGCTCAGACTTGAAGCTGCTGCAGACAAAGAGCTGCAGCTGTGGATGACGGGGAAACAGTTCCAGCAGCAGATCCAGCCCTTTATGCACCTGCCCCCCACTGGCCAAAAAAAGAAAATTTTGTGCCGAACGTCCGGAACCACCCGGGTTGATACCGGCAACCGCCGTATTCGGCAGCAGATAAACCGGGGGAAGCTGAAACATGTCATAGGTTGCAAGAGTATGACTATTGCCGATCAGAAAAAACGCATCAAACCGTTCCAGCACATCAGCGGGAAACGGGTCTGCCTGACGCCGAGGCACAAGCCGCACCCCTCTCCGTGCAAAGAGGTCATCCAGCCGTTCCTGTTCGGCCTGATTGGCAACTACTGGATTTGAACCGGTGATATAGGCAATTTTTTTACCGCCGGGCTTTAAGAACGGCAGGTAGGGACGGTCGTTGCCGGGATGAATATCAATCACCAGATCGTACTGATGACGCAGACGCGGCGTAAGGTTATCATAATTGATCACATCTACGCAGAATCCTAACCTGTCCAGTTGGCGGGCCATCTCACGGGCCTGCCACTGGTTCTGGTGGGCCGGATTCGGTTCTCCGCCATGCAGAAACGGGGCAACCACATAACAGAGCAGACAGCGGCGCGTGTGCCTTGAGCGGCAGACGTTCTCCATAGTTCTCCGTCTGCCCAGGCGGTCCTGTATTTTTCTCACCGTGTTCAGCATCAACGCAACAGCCCGTGCAATCTGTGGCACAGGGTAGCCAGATACCCCTTTACTACAGACCGGCCGACCGGATGGAAGGTCATACGGAAAAAAGGTGCATCGTAACGACGATCAGGGTAGACCAGTGGCGGATGGCGCAACGCATCAAGCTGCAGAGAAAAAACAGGAAAGTATTGATGGGTCGTATCAGCACCAGTATGGGTACCGTAAACGCCGATATTACTGATCAGATTCATACCGGGCACGATGCTTAAACCATTATTGAACAGACAGCTGTAAAACCACTGCACATCCCAGGTATCCAGCCTGCCGGAAAAAACGGTATCAAACAGCCTGGTCAGGTGACGCACCATAAAATGTTGACTGTAGAGTGAGGACAACTGCCTCTCGTTACGCAGCCGAGGCCAGTGTGCCATAGTCCGATCATAGCGTTGCCAGGCACGACGCCAGGTTGCCCAACCCCAGATAGCGAAATAACGGGAAAACAGGTAACTGTCGGGCATGTCGAGGCGGTCCAGCAGGTAATTCGTCCCCCCCACCATCATCACCCGCTCGTCGTCCCTATAGCGTTCCAGCATTTTTTTGCAAAACGGGAAAAAGTCTGGATGTGGCAGACAATCGTCCTCCAGGATAATCGCCTGTTCAACCAGACTGAAGACCCAGTCAAGCCCTGATGAAACACGCTCTCCACAACCCATGTTCTGCTCTGCATAATTCCGTTCAACCTGGCAAGGCCAGTCTACCAGCTCAGTAATCCGGCGTACTGTTGCACATAGGTCAGATTCGCCAGGCCGATCCGGCCGGGGACCATCGGCAACCACCAGCAGCCGGGATGGTTGGGCCGCCCGGATGGCGGCGAAGACCCTGGCCGTTGTCTCAGGCCGGTTAAATACCAGGAACGCTATCGGTACGCTACAGCCCATCAGTCAGCTTCCGGCCAAACAGCATTGTCTGCAGAGTTCTTGCTGCATTCCCCATGTTCATATCCCCTTCAGGGTTCTGACAAACAACAATGCCCGAACCTGGCAACGGAAGACCGGTCGCGTACGGGGATGCAGCAGATTCATAAAGACTGCCGCTGTCGCCTGGGCAATGACCGTTGCAACGGCGGCCCCTATCGCTCCATAACGGGGAATCAGCCAGAGGTTAAGCGCCACGTTGAGCAACGCTCCGCACAGCACCCGCACCAGAGCAAGGCGCGCCAGATTTTCCGCAATGTCCCAGGCCCCCTGTACCACGCCGTAGAACACAAAGAATGCCGCCCAGATATGGATGGCTAGGACCGGAGCCGCCGCTTCATACCCTGAACCGAGCAACAGGGTGATGATCGGACCGGCAAGCAGAGTAACCGGCAGGGCAAGGGCAAGCGACATGGCAGCCATCAGAGCAAACAGCCGCTCGAGACGACGGTAATAGAGCCCCTCGTCCAGTTCTCTGGTCTTAACCACCGTAGGAAAGAGCGCAGTGACGGCAACGGCCGGCAGGACATACCAGATCTCTGAAAGCTTGGTTGCTGCGGCATACAGTCCCACCACCTGCGCGCCTCCCATCGTCCCCAACATGACCTGATCAATCTTCATGTAGACTGCTATGGACAGCCCGCTGAGAATCATGGGCCAACTATCCGCCAAAAGCGCTTTACAACGTTCGACAGACGCCTTCCAGCGCCCCCCCTCCCCCCCCTGCCGCCTGCGGATCACCACCAGCGCAGCTGCTGTCAGCGCAGCTTCAACCGGTATAACGGCAATAAAGGCAGCCAAGGGGGCACCGGCCAGCAGAAGACAGACCTTTACCGCAGAGATACTGAAAAACGAAACAGAGCGGGCTATAACCCCCAAACGTGGCCGGTTATGGGCCTGAAACCCCAGATCAATGACATCAACGGCCTGAAACAGACCGGAAACAGCAATACACAGCACCAGCAACACACCGGTTCTGTCTTGGGGACACATGATCAGATAGGCGGAGACCGAGACCAGTATCGCCAGAAACGCTCCGGCAATCCTGAGCAGAAAGGAAGATCCGGCAATGACGCCTTCATCATCCGGATGACGTACCAGTTCACGGACGACAATACTGTCAAGCCCCAAGGTCATCAGTGAGCCGAACAATGCAACAAAGGCAGTAAAAAAACTTAACCGCCCGAACTGCTCTGGCCCCAGATAACGGACAACCCAGAGGGTTATCACCAGCCCCATCCCCATCCGGATCAGGCGGTCAGCCATCAGCCAGGCCGCATTTCCGGTCAGCAGCCTGACATCATCACGTGCAGCCAGCCGTTGTAGAAAGCGCAGCGCCATCCCCTCTACGCTTCACCGGCAACAGCGACGTCGCTCCATTGATCCCTGAACCACCGGTACGCATCCCGAACGCCGTCCTCCAGCTCAATCCGATGTTTCCAGCCCAAGCTGTGCAGTCGTGATGAATCAGCCAGTTTACGCGGGGTGCCGTCCGGCTTGGTAGTGTCAAAGACAATCTCACCCTGATAGTCGACCGTATTCTTTACTAATTCTGCGAGTCTACCAATACTAATTTCCTGACCTGATCCGACATTGATCAGAGCCGGCGCTTCCTGATCAGACAAAAGGGTTTCATACCGGACATCCGGCAGGTTCATCAAAAAGAGCGAGGCATCAGCCAGGTCGTCTACATGCATGAATTCCCGCAGCGGGCTGCCGGTCCCCCAGACCGTTACTGTAGGGGCGCCGGACCGCTTGGCCTCATGAAACTTGCGCAACAGGGCCGGCAGGACGTGGGAGCCGGTCAGGTCAAAATTGTCACCCGGTCCGTAGAGGTTGTTGGGCATGGCGGCCAGAAAACGGGTGCCGTACTGCTGATTGTAGGAACGACACTGAAAAATACCGGCTATCTTGGCAATGGCGTAGGCATCGTTGGTCGGCTCAAGCGGCGACGTCAACAGATCGGACTCACGGATCGGCTGTGGGGCGAATTTTGGATAGATGCAGGTGCTGCCCAGAAACAGCAGGCGCCTGACCCCGTTCTTCCATGCCTCATGAATCACGTTGGCCTGAATCAGCATATTGTCATAAATAAATTCTGCCTTGCGGGTACTGTTGGCGATAATCCCCCCGACTCGCGCAGCGGCAAGAAAGACATACTCAGGCTGTTCCTGTTCAAAGAAGGTGGTAACTGCGGCCTGATTACGCAGATCCAGCTCTGCAGACGTTTTGAGCACCAGGTTCCGGTACCCTGTCTGTTTCAACGCCCTGACAATGGCAGAGCCGACCATACCACGGTGGCCGGCTACAAATATCTTTGCCTCAGGCTGCATGTTTTTTCTCCAGAAAGCCGTGTGGGACCATGATCGATACAGGATCAGCCCCCAGGTCAAGCAGGGCATGATACAACTGATCGGCATGATTACAGGAGCTGATCACGACCCAATGCACCCCCTTCAGCATCGCATGGGCCAGCGATACGACTTCGCGCCCCATAAAGCGGGCTCCTGCAGCCTTCGGGTCCATCACCATTGAAACCTCGATCCCGGCATCATGAAGCACCAGCCGGACGATGTCCGTGAGACCCTCAACACCGCAGAGTGCTACCCGCTCGACCCCTTCGGCCTTCAGACGCGCACAAATCTGACGATATTCTTCCCTCACCACGGGAATGATGCTGTTCAGGTACCGTGCCTGCTTAAGCGCCAGGCGACGCAGTTTTTCGGCCCCTTTCGGCGTCAGATGATAGCTGCAGCGGTTGCCCGGCAGCTCCTTGACTCTTACCCAGCCCCTTACGCCGGCTGTCTTAAGATAGTTGTTAACCAGCCCCAACGCACTGTCAAGACGACGGGCCATATCCCGTTGGGAATGGGACGGGCCTCCTTCCAGCTCGCACAACAGCCTGAAAAGGGTGTACTCATCAAGTTCAGTCACTGTTTTTTCGTTCATACGTTGAACCGTACTCCAGTGCGGATTATTTTTCAACCGTCAGCATGTCCCGGTACAGCTGCTCCAGCTGGAGCACCCGGGCAGACCAACTGAATTGTTCAACCGCGCGTTCACGGAGCAGCCTTCCCCGTTGACGCAACTGTTCACGATCCGACAAGGCGTTTGAGAGGCAGTTCGCCAGATCTTCGGCATCACCCAATCCTGCATACAAGCCGTCATCTCCCAGCAGCTCCCGGTTTACCGGCGTATCAAAGGCCACTACCGGCAGACCGCAGGCCATGTAGTTCAGCAGCTTACCATTTGCCTCGGTGTCGGAAACCTTCGGTGCTACCGCAAGATCTCCAGCAGCCAACATCAGCGGAGCTTCCGCGTAGTCAATCCTGCCGGTAAAGGTAACAAAACTAACGATATTCAGCTGTTCAGCCTTTTTCCGATAGGCCGCCTCAGGGTAGCCCATTACCAGCAGATGAAATATCCGACCGTGCCGGATCAAGAGCCTTACCGCCTGCAGCAGCAGATCAATCCCCTGATACCTGTTCAGCAATCCCAGAAAAACAATCACCGGCACCTCATCATCCAGTCCCAACTGTTGCCGGGCCTCACGCCTGGACAAGTGCCTAAAAACAGAAGTATCAACACCGTCAGGCAACGACCGCAGCTTACGCAGCGGCATCTGCCACTGTTCTTTCAACTCCTGCATTCCTGGAGTAGAGCTGGTGACGACCAGATCGGCAAGACCATCTAATCCTTTTTCCAGTCCTCTGAAGAGCCGGTGCAACAGAGAACCTTTCGCAAAGAAACCATGGTTGAGCGACTCACCGGTCAGACTGCCCTGATAATCAAAAAGCAGCGGGATCCGGTGCAGACGGGCAACCGGCCAGCCGATCAGCACCCCCTCATGCAGATGGGCATGGATAACATCCGGTTTATATTTTTTTGCTACCGCCGCAACCTTGCAGAACAGCAGCAGATCAAGATACAGCTTGTGCCAGGAGGGACCCGCCTCGCGCTTGGTGTACCAGGGGATCGACAATGTCCGCTCAACCGGCGCCGGTTCCAGATCACGTCCCAGATGATAGGTCACAATCCGGACCTGATGCCCCCGTGCTGTCAGGGCCTTGGCCTCTTCATAGATTCTGACATGGCATCCCCGATCGGAAAAATAGGGGGTCGGAGCGATCATTAAAATTCTTAAGGGGCCGGGGTCCGGGGTCCGGGGGCCAGTGCCATCAGAAGAGATTATAGTCATCTGGTCCCTGGCCCCTGATTCCTGGCCCCTGCTTTCACGGTTCATTCAACCGTTCCCGTACCGAGTAGATCGGCTTACCTTGGGATTCGAAGTAGGTTCGGGCGTTCAGCTCTCCCAAAAGCCCAAGGGTTATGAATTGCACCCCCATGAACAGCAGGAACGCGGTCAGAATCAAAAGCGGATTACGGTTCATACTGGTATGGGCAAACAGCTTCATATAGACCGTGGCGCCACCAGTACAGCAGGCCAGCAGCATGGAGTATATTCCCCATTTTCCGAAAAGCTGGATCGGCTTGGTGGCATATGAGAGCAGAAATTTGACGGTCAACAGATCCAGCACCACGCGCACCGTGCGGGATATGCCGTATTTACTGACCCCGTGCAGACGGGGATGATGGCGCACCGGAATCTCGGTAACCTTTGCTCCTATTCGGGACGCCAGTGCCGGCACAAAACGGTGCATCTCGCCGTACAGACCGATCCCCTCCAGCACCTCGCGGCGGTAGGCCTTGAGGGTACAACCGTAATCATGCAGATGGACATCGGTCAGCCGGGAAATCAGGCCGTTTGCAATCATGGAGGGCAGTTTCCTGTTGATGAAGGTATCTTGCCGGTCCTTACGCCAGCCGGAGACCACGTCATACCCCTCCCTGATCTTCTCCAGCAGTATCGGGATATCTGCCGGATCATTCTGCAGATCACCGTCCATCGGTACAATCACATCACCACGGGCTGCCTCGAAACCGGCAGCCATGGCCGCTGTCTGGCCAAAGTTACGCCGAAAACGGATCACCCGCAGCCGCTGATCAACAGCGGCCAACTCCTTCAACTGCTGGAATGAGCTGTCGCCGGAACCGTCATCGACACAGATTATCTCATAGCTCAGGCCGGTCGGATCAAGCGCGGAAGTTACGGCAGCATACAGCGGTTTTATATTTTCCTCTTCATAATAAATCGGGACAACAACACTCAGGTCCATCTGACACTCCGGGATTGATCAAGGCTTCAGGTGACGGATGGTCACCGGCGGATGGTTATAACATGTTTGACGCGTAAGCGGGAGCAGAAAGCCAAACAGTAACCCAACGCCGTTAGAGAGGTGCAACAGGGGGAATAGACACGGCATCAGCAGCAGAAAGGCAGGACTACGCAACTGCAGAGCCGCTCGGAGACTGCAGAGGCAGGCTGCCGGCAGATATATTGCCAGCGGAGCAAGCCAAAGTTGATTGGAAACAAACGGCAGCGTCAGCAGATAGACCAGAAAGCCAAGAGGTACAAACGGCATGCCCCCTGTGAAGCCTGCAATCCTGGTCTGTTCCGCCCTGCCCCGGCCATAGCGGAACATCTGGCGGATAAAGGCATTCAGCGATTCACGCTGGCTGCGCTCCACCGATAGTGCAGGGTCGTGCAGCAATCTGCCCCCCTGTTTCTGTAACCGGTCCAGCAGTTCATTCTCTTCATTGGGATAGAGACGTTCATCCAGTCCACCGGCAGCCAGAAAGGCATCCCGTCGGATAGCCAGGTTGCAAAGGATCAGTTCCCGTTCCGTTGTCTGTCTGACCGCACCTTCAGCACGATAACGGTTACGCACCCCGCCTGCCCCCAGCATTGACGAAAGAACAGCTCCGATGGCCCGCTGCAGAAGCGTATCGCTTGCCGGGGTCAATGACGGACCGCCAACAGCAACCACGCGGGAATCCTCAAAATGACGTTCAATCCGCTGCAGCGCGTCCGGCACAACCAGCGAGTCATCGTCCAGAAAATAAAGGATTTCACCCTGCGCCTGCTGAGCGGCTTGATTACGCTGCCTGCCGGGATTAGTCCCTTCAGCTATCAGAAGCTCAAACTGTTCAGACGGCCAGGCAAGAGCTTTGATCCTTTGTACCGCCTGCGGCGTCAGACCCGGTTTGACCGGTATTATGAGGGAAATCACGGCACGGTTCCCTTCATTCAGTTATGTAGCAGTGAAAGTCCAGGGATCTGCTGAAAGTGCTGATCCACCGTCATAATCGTCACGTTGTGTTCAAGAGCAACAGCAGCAATGATGATGTCAGACATCGGCAGGGTAATACCCTTTTTTCTTAACTCTGACGAGAGGTTTGCAGCACTGACCCAGGTCTTGGCCGTCATCTCAAGCATAGACCGGCTGCCCAACATCATCAAGGGCCTCACCGGCATTTTTTGCATCCCACTCATATGGATCATTTGTTCGCGCACCCCAGGTAACCAGTATCTTTGCCATTGTAGGAATCTCCTTACCCTGCCGCTCCAGCAACCAGCCAGCCCTTTATAGCTGTCTCAGGTCTCAATCGTTTCCATCATCTCTTGTATATCCGTAATCCTCCAGATGTTCACCGTGCTACGCCGCTGCGATTCTGATCCGCCATAAACCAGGGCGGTTGCGGCAGGTGGAGACGATAGTCTGTCACTAAAGTTTTTCAGTCCCTTGAAAAAATCATCTGTTATGGTTGCACCGGATTTTATCTCAACCGGCATGATATCCGGGCCGGACTCAACCACCAGATCAACTTCATTGCCTTTGGCATCCCGCCAGAAATAGAGGTTATTCCGTTTGCCTTTGTTAAACCGATACTTGAGCGCCTCGACAATCACCATATTCTCAAACAGGTTGCCACGCAGCGGATGTCTGCTGATGTGCAGTTCACTCTCTGCGCCTAGCAGGTGCGTTGCAAGGCCGACATCATAGAAATACAGCTTAGGTGTCTTTACTTGTCTCTTGGAAATATTGGTATGCCAGGGCTGCAGCATGAAGACAATGTAGCTTGCCTCCAGCAACGTAAGCCAGGTGCGGGCTGTGGTGTGCGAAATGCCGATATCACTCCCCAGGCTTTGCAGGTTAAGCAGTTGACCGACCCGACCGGCACAGAGGCGGACAAACTTCTCAAACAGGGCAAGGTCTTTGATGTTGATCAACTGACGGATGTCTCGTTCTACATAGGTCTGCAAGTAGGCACCAAGTGCCTGTACCGGGTCAAGGCCTGCATCGTAAATACGGGGGTAAAACCCCTGAAACAAGAGCCGGTCAATGTCAAAGGACACACCGTTGCCTGCCAGCTCTTCAAAGCTGAACGGAAGCAGCTTGAGCAGCGCTGTTCTGCCGGCCAGAGACTGGTTGACGGTATCCATGACCTCAAACTGCTGGCTGCCGGTAAGGATAAACTGTCCGGGAACGTTTCTGGCGTCAACTATCGGTTGGATATAGGAGAGCAGATCAGGTGTGCGCTGGATTTCATCAAGAATGGCTCCGTCCGGGTAGCGGGCCAGAAACCCCAGTGGATCAGACAGGGCAAAGCCCCTGACATCCGGTTGCTCCAAATTGGCATACGGCTTATCCTGGAAGGCAGTGCGACAAAGCGTTGTCTTTCCGCTTTGGCGTGGCCCGGTAATGGTTACCACAGGATACTGGCTTGCAAGTTGTATGAGAGTTGGCTGGATTGTGCGTTTTATCATGGCAGATGAAGCCTAGCGCACAAGAGAGGAAAATTGCAACTTCAAAATTCAGATTTCCCTGGAATAGTTTTACCTGGTGTACCGATGCACAAAGGCCGGGAAAAATCCCGGCCTTTGTGCTGGAAACTATATGGGTAAAAAATCAGTTCAAACTACCGTAGCTGTGCAGACCGGACAGCAGCAGGTTGACACCCAGATAGCAGAAGACCGTGGCGGCAAAGCCGATGATAGAAAGCCAGGCCGCCC